>NZ_JBNGOS010000025.1:0-34066 GCF_050589685.1 Saccharicrinis sp. 156 | reverse complement strand
TTCGTACTTTCTAACTTTACGAACTTCGTACTTTCTAACTTTACGAACTTCGTACTAGTTCATTAAAAAAAGAAGTCTTCCATTTCCTCATCATCAAAAAGGTTGTCAAGCAAATTAATCGAAGTACTCTGCATGGCACTTTCTTTAATGGTTTTTAAAAAATCCAACAATGTTTTTTTGTTTTTGATCTTAAGCATATCATTCTGTAATTCAACCAGTCTCACATTTAATTCCTCAAGTTCTTCGTCTAACATCGCAGGTATATCTTTAGTTTGTGCAAAGCAGTAATCTTCAATCTCGAAAAATCTCGGATTTACAGACATACTAAACTGCTTTTGTTCTAATTCCTTAACCTGCTCCCTTAATACCTGGTTATATACGTTGAGTTGTTTGTCGGCTAAATTCCCGGTGTGTCCTGCCTCTCCCTTAAGCCATGTAACCTCAAGTTTTAGCAAGCTCGAGAGGTCTTTGTCGTCATAAGCCTGCGTAACTTGCTTCATCAGTTCTTCTTTTTGAATAATCTCATCTTCGGTACCCCCGGTGTCGGGATGCAGGGCTTTGGCCAGGGAGAGGTACAATGACCTAAGGCTTTTATTTTTAAGCTCCATGGCAGCTTTTTCTTTTAATTCATTTTCATGCTGAGCTTTTGATGTTTTGCGTTTTTTCTCTTGGCCCGAAGGCTCCCGGGTGTTGGCTGTAGATTGTTCTGCATCTATTTTTTGATGTAGTGATGCAACAAAAGCCGCAATATCTTCCTGCGACGCTGTCATCGGGTCAGGAATACTGTCACGGTCGAGTTCTATGCCAAACTGAAACTCCAATATTTCGACTAAATCCTCAAGTTGAGAAGCCATATCTTCTTCTACCGCTTCATCGTAGGTGCCCTCAAACGAATATTGGTCGTATAGTTTTCTCACTTCTTCATCAGGTTCAATTTCTACAAAAGCAGAATCCAGAAGACTGACTATCATTCCGCTCAAATCTCTTTGCTGGGCATTGGTGTATTTAAACTTTTGCAAAAGTTGATGTGTATTTTTTGCAAACTCTATCAGCGATTGAGCAATCTCTATTTTTACCGGATTTATAGTTGTATGGTATTTAGCAAGGGTATTCTCAAGTATTTGCTCTTTTTTTTCAATGTCGTCAGTAAGTTTCTCTATTTTTTTAACCAGACGATTAAACTGCTTCTGCTCTTTAGACAGGGTTTTACTTCTTGTATTTTTTGTTTTAATTATAATTGAATCATTAATAGTCGGTTCAACTACCTCTCCAAACAGATTAAGTTGTTGTTTTTTCATGTGTCTAAATTCTCTCTAAGCGGTTATACATATTTTAATGCATCGTACTGTATAAAACCAAGTACTAACTTCATTGTAAAAGCGGTATAAAATGCAGTTGACAAAGATATGGTTTTTACGTCAACTTGATAAAGGAATAAAAAATAAAGCCACAGAGAAAATTCCCTGTGGCTTCAATCGTTAATATCTAATTAGTGGCTATAAGAAAACGCTTCATTTTGTCCATCCACACCCTCTAACTCCCCCGATTACGAGTTCGGGACAGGCTCCAAAGGGAGAACCAGAACCTCGCGGAGAGAGCGAATTCCCCTTTAGGGGTTAGGGGTTACAAAGGGATATTAATAAAACAGAGAGTTTTCTTTGATTTACTAATTATCCTATTTATACTCTTGCCAGCTCTTAATATGGATATCTTCCTTGCCCATTTTACAAAATGCATGAATAAAAGCACTTGCCAAACGAGCATTGGTAATCAAAGGAATATTAAAATCGATGGCACTCCGGCGAATCTTATATCCGTTTTTCAGCTCGTTGGTGCTTAAGTTTTTCGGGATATTGATTACCAGATCAATTTCCTTCTTACGAATCATTTCCAACGAATTCGGATGCTGGTCCGGTTCGCTTGGCCAGTAAATATGGGTGGTCTCCACACCGTTTTCCGCAAAAAACTTGTGAGTCCCGCCTGTCGCAAAAATATTATACCCGTGTTTTTTAAGCATTCTGGCGCTTTCCAGCAATTCCATCTTCGAACGTAAAGGACCTGAAGAAATCAACACATTCTTTTCCGGAATGGAATACCCCACAGAAAGCATTGAAGTTAAGATTGCCTCGTCGAAATTATCTCCGATACAACCCACCTCACCTGTTGATGACATATCAACTCCCAACACCGGGTCGGCCTTGGCCAGGCGCGCGAACGAGAACTGCGGGGCTTTGATACCCACACAATCCAGGTCGAACAAGTTCTTGTTCGGTTTCTGCACATCCATACCTAACATTACCTGCGTAGCTATATCAATCAGGTTAACCTTAAGGATTTTAGACACAAATGGGAAGCTTCGCGACGCCCTCAGGTTACACTCGATCACTTTAAGCTCGTTGTTTTTACCCAGCAACTGCATGTTGAATGGCCCTGAAATATCTAACGCCTTGGCAATTTCCCTGGCAATCTTCTTCACCCGGCGCATGGTTTCGATATACAACTTTTGCGGAGGGAATACGATGGTAGCATCACCCGAGTGCACCCCGGCAAACTCTACGTGCTCCGAAATAGCATAAGCCACCAACTCGCCGTTTTTAGCTACTGCATCTACTTCAATCTCCTTGGCTTCCTCAATAAACTCGGAAACTACCACAGGGTATTCCTTG
Source organism: Saccharicrinis sp. 156 (assembly GCF_050589685.1). NCBI lineage: Bacteria > Pseudomonadati > Bacteroidota > Bacteroidia > Marinilabiliales > Marinilabiliaceae > Saccharicrinis > Saccharicrinis sp. 156. The sequence goes on along the minus strand of NZ_JBNGOS010000025.1, from coordinate 31,400 downwards.
GAAACATTAGCAGCCAACGTTAAAAAGTGCTCCAGCTCATCTTTGTTACTCACCACATTCATGGCAGCTCCCGACAGCACATAGCTTGGACGAACCAAAACAGGGAAACCTACCTCTTCGGCAAAAGTATAGATATCGTCAACCGAAGTCAACTCACTCCAACGTGGCTGGTCAATATCCAGCTTATCGAGCATAGCCGAAAACTTCTGTCGGTTCTCCGCGTTGTCAATATTTTCTGGCGAAGTTCCTAAAATAGGTACATTCTGTCCATTCAGCTTCATCGCCAAATTGTTCGGAATTTGACCTCCCACAGAAACAATCACCCCTTTGGGCTGTTCCAAATCAACCACATCCAAAACGCGCTCAAACGAAAGCTCATCGAAATATAATCGGTCACAAATATCATAATCGGTACTTACCGTTTCAGGGTTGTAGTTAATCATCACCGAACGGTATTTCTGGTCGCGTATCGTGTTTAGTGCATTTACGCTACACCAGTCGAACTCCACCGAACTTCCGATACGATAAGCGCCACTGCCCAAAACAATTACCGACTTGCCATCATTCTCATAATCTATATCGTGTTCGCTGCCACTATAGGTCATATACAAATAGTTGATTTGTGCAGGAAACTCCCCGGCCATGGTATCAATTTGCTTAACCACCGGCAAGATGTTACGCTTTTTACGCTCAGCTCTTACTTTTAGCAAATCGTTTCCAATCACCTCGCTTGTGCTCTTAAACACACAACGGGCTATTTGGAAATCGGAATACCCGGAACGTTTGGCATTTCTCAACAGATCATCGGGTAAGTCTTCCAGGCGCGTATATCCTCTTAACTCTACTTCCAGGTCATGTATATTCTTTAGCTTCTCCAAAAACCAGTGGTCAATCCTACTTAATGTATGGATTTCTTCAACACTCATACCCATCTTAAAGGCTTCGGCAATGGCATAAATCCGTTGATCCGTTGGTTCGGCAAGCTCTGTTTTAACATCGATTCCTTTCAACGGTTGGTTAGCCACAAAACCGTGCATCCCCTGACCAATCATCCTTAGTCCTTTTTGAATGGCTTCCTCAAAAGTACGGCCGATAGACATAATCTCACCTACCGATTTCATACTACTGCCAATCTGCTTGCTCACACCGTTAAATTTGTTCAAATCCCAACGCGGAATCTTACAAACCACATAGTCCAAGGCAGGCTCAAAAAAGGTAGTTGTTGTTTTGGTAACGGAGTTTTTCAGTTCGTGCAATCCGTAACCCAACCCAAGTTTAGCCGCTACAAATGCCAATGGGTAACCTGTCGCCTTGGAAGCCAGGGCACTGGAACGAGACAAACGGGCGTTCACCTCGATTACACGATAATCCTCCGATTTTGGGTCGAGCGCATATTGAACGTTACACTCACCAACCACCCCGATATGACGGATGATTTTAATGGCCAACTCACGCAGTTTATGATATTCTGAATTCGATAACGTTTGCGATGGTGCAACAACAATACTCTCGCCTGTATGGATTCCAAGCGGGTCGAAGTTTTCCATATTACAAACCGTAATACAGTTATTGTATTTATCGCGAACCACCTCGTATTCCACCTCTTTCCAACCTTTCAACGATTCCTCGACCAGGATCTGGTTTGAGTATGAGAAGGCATTTTCGGCACGCGTTACCAGTTCCTCTTTGTTGTAGCAAAATCCGCTACCCATACCCCCTAGTGTATAAGCAGCTCTTACTATAATCGGAAACCCTATCTCATCGGAAGCTTTTACCGCTTCTTCAACAGAAGTCACCGCTATACTGATAGGTGTTTTTACATCAATTTCTTTTAGCTTATTGGCAAAGATCTCACGGTCTTCGGTATTGATAATGGATTGAACCGGCGTTCCCAACACTTCCAGATTGTACTTTTCCAGCACTCCCGATAAATAAAGCTTGGTACCGCAGTTCAAGGCAGTTTGACCACCAAATGCCAATAATATACCTTGCGGCTTTTCTTTTTTAATGACTTCCTCCACAAAATATGGGGTCACCGGCAAGAAATAAATCTTATCGGCAATTTTATCCGAAGTTTGAACAGTAGCAATGTTTGGGTTGACCAAAACCGTTTCAATACCTTCTTCTTTCAATGCCTTAAGGGCTTGTGAACCTGAATAGTCAAACTCTCCTGCTTCGCCGATTTTTAGCGCTCCCGAACCAAGTATTACTACTTTTTTAATGTCTTTGTTCATTTGTAATTGGCTATTATAAAATTGATGTAAACGTATTCTTATGCATTTTTATTCTCAACAAAATAGCGTTAAAGAAATCACAAGTTCCTGAATTCCTATGCCATATCCCAGATAATCTTCCTAAACCAGCACCTTCAAAAACAGCATTATTAACTGTAAATAAACCAACAACACATATTTTGCCAAGATATATTGGGTGCAAAAATACAAATATTTTGCAAAATCCTTTTGAATATTTTTAAAAAGTGTATATTTTTGCAGTGCAATTGAATATTTATGCAATGAAAATCAAAGCACAAAGACTAACCGCTATTCAAAACATTATCAGTTCTCAGAAAGTGAGCAGTCAGGAAGATCTGTTAGTACTTTTAGAGAAGGAAGGTTTTATGACAACACAAGCCACCCTTTCCAGAGACTTAAAATTTTTAAAGGTAGCGAAGGTCCCGCATCTTGATAAGGGATATATTTATGAATTACCTTTTGGCGGCGCAAAATCAAACGAGGATGTGCAAGATGATTTTCCAATTGGCGGCGTTGACTCAATTGATTTTACTGGCAACCTGGCGGTCATCAAAACACGACCTGGATTTGCAGGTGGCATAGCTTCGATAATTGACAGCCACGACCCTTACGAGATCGTGGGGACCATTGCAGGGGATGACACCATACTTTTGATTAACAGGGAAGGTGTTTCAAAAGGTCATATTCTTGAAGTATTGTCAATGTTTATTCCTGGGTTAAAGAACAAAACTTTGTAGTTGATTTGTAGGAGTTGAAAATAAATGAATAACGATTTTAAAATAAGTGTTGCCAACGAATCTCATTTAAAATATGTAGATGAGATTCTCGATACAATCGCTGATGCAGCAAAGGTAAGAGGGACTGGTATTGCCAAGAGAAGCCCTGGTTACATCATTCAAAAAATAAACGAAGGGAAGGCCATCATTGCCTTGTACAAAGAAGCGTTTGCCGGCTTTTGCTATATCGAATCGTGGGGACACGACAGGTTTGTAGCCAACTCAGGTTTAATAGTGGTGGATAGCTATCGAGGACAAGGCTTGGCTAAGGCGATTAAATCCAAAGCTTTTGAACTGTCGAGGGACAAATTCCCGAATTCCAAACTATTTGGGTTGACCACCGGGTTGGCCGTGATGAAAATTAATTCGGAACTCGGTTACAAACCAGTCACTTTTTCGGAATTGACCGATGACGAGATGTTTTGGAAAGGTTGCCAAAGCTGTGTGAATTATGACATATTAGTCAGGACAAACCGTAAACATTGCCTGTGTACCGGCATGCTTTACGATCCCAAACACGCCGTAAAATTAGAAAAAGAAAAAAGCCTCGGCGTGTACGGAAGGTGGTTAAGGTTCAAACAGTCCGTGTTCCTTAAAGGAAACAGAAAGAAAGACAGCAACAAAGTATCTTATTTTAAGAGGTTGCAAGCAAAATTAATATCGTAAACAACAATGCGAGGAGATTAAGTTTGATTCGCTCAATAAATAATTATAATAATGGAAAAAGTAGTTTTAGCATTTAGCGGTGGATTAGATACTTCATTTTGTGTTAAATATTTAAAGCACGAAAAGAATCTGGACATATATTCTGCCATTGCTAACACAGGAGGTTTCTCTGACGATGAGCTGAAAACCATCGAAGAAGGCGCATACAAACTTGGTGTTTCCAAGCACGAAACGTTAGATGTTACGGATATTTACTACCGTAATTGTATCCGCTACATGATTTACGGAAACATCCTTAAAAACAATACTTATCCATTGTCAGTTAGTTCCGAAAGAATTTTTCAGGCATATGCCATTGTGGATTATGCGCGTAAAATAGGAGCCAAATACATTGCGCACGGAAGCACCGGTGCCGGTAACGACCAGATTCGTTTCGACCTGACCTTCCAGATTATTGCGCCTGAGATTGAAATTATCACACCCATCCGTGACTTAACCCTTTCGCGTGAAGCGGAAATCGAATATTTAAAGAAACATGGGGTCGAAAGAGACTGGAAAAAGATGGAATATTCCATTAATAAGGGCCTTTGGGGCACCAGTGTTGGCGGCAAGGAAACTTTGACTTCCAACCAAAACCTACCCGAAGATGCCTATCCAAGTCAACTTGAGAAGAAAGAGCCAACCGAATTGATTATTGAATTTGCCAAAGGTGAGATAGCTTCCGTAAATGGAGAAACTTTTGATGTACCGGTAGATGCCATCCGAAAAATAGAAGCCATCGGTTCGGCCTATGCTATCGGGCGCGATACGCATGTGGGAGATACGATTATCGGCATCAAAGGTAGAGTGGGATTTGAAGCTGCGGCACCAATGTTAATTATCAAGGCGCATCACCTGCTGGAAAAACATACGCTTACCAAGTGGCAGATGTACTGGAAAGAGCAACTGAGTAACTGGTACGGAATGCTACTGCACGAGGCACAATATGTGGAGCCTGTGATGAGGGACATCGAGAAGTTCCTTGACAATTCCCAGCAGAATGTAACAGGAAAGGTGATCCTCAAGTTGATGCCTTATCGCTTCGAATTGGTAGGGATTGAATCAGACAATGATTTGATGAACTCAGGTTTTGGAGATTATGGCGAAGTAAACAAAGGTTGGAGCGGTGATGATGTAAAAGGGTTTACGACCATACTGGGCAATCAGCTTAAAATTTTTAACGCAGTTAATAAAGGACAGCTAGATATCAAATAATGTTCGTGGGTAGGCCCTAAAAATGCAGAACGTTATAAAATAATAACCATTATAGCATACGAGACCAACGCTAAACGGCTCTATGCAACAATCGATTCACGTCCATAACAAATGGCATGCGACGGGTATCGTTTCACTCTATAGCTAATAAGAAATGATTAAAGTAGGAATAGTTGGGGGCGCCGGATATACCGCAGGTGAGTTATTAAGAATTTTACTGACTCATCCCAATGTGGAAATCACATGCGTTCAAAGTACAAGTAATGCCGGGAATCCAATAGCTGCGGTTCATACTGATTTGCTGGGAGACACCGACTTGAACTTCGCCCCTAAATTGGATACCGACAAAGTAGATGTGATATTTTTATGCATGGGTCATGGCAAGTCAAAGGAATTTCTGACAGAAAACAACATTCCCGAGCACATCAAAATCATCGACCTCAGTCACGACTATCGTATTAAAGCAGAAGGGAACGACTTTGTTTACGGTTTGCCCGAATTAAATATGGAAGCCATCAAGTCGGCCACTAAGATTGCCAACCCGGGTTGCTTTGCAACGGCCATCCAATTAGCCCTGTTGCCTTTGGCTGCTGCCGGAAAATTAAATGAAGTTCACGTGAACGCGGTCACCGGTTCAACAGGTGCAGGACAAAAACCGACATCCACTTCGCATTTCAGTTGGCGAAATAACAATGTTTCGGTTTACAAGGCGTTTTCGCACCAGCATTTAGGCGAGATAAAACAATCGATCCAACAATTGCAGAACGGCTTTGATAAGCCTGTCAATTTTGTACCGGTACGCGGGAATTTTGCCCGTGGCATTATGGCAACGGCTTATTCCGACAGTGACCTCAGCCAGGAAGAAGCTGTACAATTATATAAAGATTATTATAAAGACCATCCCTTTGTTACGGTTACAGATACCAATCCTAACCTGAAACAGGTGGTCAATACAAACAAAGCAATGGTGTTTGTTGAAAAACATGATGGCAAGGTTTTCATCATCAGCATGATCGACAACCTTGTAAAGGGAGCATCGGGACAAGCCGTGCACAATATGAATTTGATGTTCGGACTGGATGAAAAAGCAGGTCTTCGCCTTAAATCCGTGGCCTTTTGATCTTTTTTTATAACCTGTGGTTGTAAAAATAGATTATACCGAAACATAACCAATATCAAAACCTTCGGTAGGAAAGAACCACCCATCTAATTAAAAAGACAATGCAAAAAAAGGTTTAATTTAGATGTGGACAAAAAGAAGACATGCTTATATTCCTGCAGGGTAGCCAAAAACCCTGCAGGAATAATAAATTAGAACAACCATGAATCAGCTCCGGATAATAATCCGGTATTTGTGGAACAATTGTAATTGAATCCCGGCGGGGCTCAAGCATCTAAGGGAGAATAGAGCCTGTCACCAATTCATCCCTTAACTAAAAATCTAAAAAGAATGAAACTATTTGATGTATATCCTCTCTTTAACATAGAGCCTGTAAGGGCTCAGGGATGCTACGTTTGGGACAAAGACGACAATAAATATCTGGATTTATACGGCGGTCATGCCGTCATCAGTATTGGGCATACACATCCCCATTACGTGGAGCGTATTACACGGCAGTTGAATCAAATTGGTTTTTATTCAAATTCGGTTCAGAATCAACTTCAAAAGGATTTGGCCCAAAAGCTTGGCGAAGTATCCGGCTTGGACGATTATGATCTCTTTCTCTGCAACTCGGGAGCCGAAGCCAATGAAAATGCTTTAAAGTTAGCTTCTTTTGCAACGGGCAAAAAGAAAGTAATCGCCTTTAAAAAAGGCTTTCATGGACGTACTTCAGCTGCGGTAGCCATTACCGACAACCCCAAAATAATTGCTCCAATCAATAGCAACCACGAGTCGGTTATTCTTGAGCTCAACAATCTCGATGCTGTTGAAAAAGAATTAAAAAACAATGATATTTGTGCCGTTATTATTGAAGGTATTCAAGGTATTGGCGGCATCATTGTACCGGATGCCGATTTTTTGGAAGGACTGGAGCAGCTTTGTAATAAATATGAGGCCGTATTGATTCTGGACGAAATACAATCAGGCTATGGACGTTCGGGTAAATTCTTCGCTTTTCAATACAGCAAGGTAAAACCCGATTTAGTGACCATGGCTAAGGGGATGGGAAACGGTTTTCCCATAGGAGGGGTTTTAATATCCCATAAATTCGAACCCTGGTTTGGAATGTTGGGTACCACCTTTGGAGGAAATTACCTGGCCTGTGCAGCTGCGCTGGCAGTTTTAGAGGTAATGGAAAAGGAAGATTTGATAGAAAATGCCCGAAAAGTCGGAGCGCACATTATCACCAAAGCTAAAAAGATGTTAAAAGGATGCAGTGTTCGTGGCTATGGGCTAATGATTGGCGTAGAATTTGCGGATGAAATTGTGGAATTAAGAAAGAAACTTCTTTTTGAAGACAAAATATTTACCGGAGTATCAGGCACTAAAACCATTAGAATTTTACCTCCATTAAATCTTAGTATTGGCGAAGCTGATTTGTTTATAGATAAATTGGTAAAATCCATTCAATAATTTAGTGGCTTGATGCGTTATTAAATTTACATCAACATACGCAGGCCATGATTAGATTTTTCTGGAACGAAGAGTGGAAAGACATTGATTTTGAGGAAGGCGCACTTAAAAAGAAGTATGCCATTTCTAATTACGGAAGAGTAATCAGTTACACCGACAAGTTGGAAGAAGGGGATATTATAAAAGGTGGTAGACTAAGAGGTTATGCCACGTTACCTGTTCGACCGTTCGGAAAGTCAAAAACTTTTTACATCCATAAATTAGTCGCCCAATATTTTTTAGAAAACGACAGGGAAGATGCTAAATTTGTGATTCACGTGGATTACAACAAGAACAACAACTTTATCGATAACCTGAAGTGGAGTAACAAGGACGAGGTTTTTGAACATCAGCAACAAAACCCGTCGGTGTTAGAGGCCAGAGAAAAACAAAAAGGACGAAAAACGGAACAAGGCCACAAACTTTCGTCGACAGAAGTGATTCGTTTAAAACGAAAAATATTTGACCCCAAGCGCAAATCTCGCTTAAAAATTATAGCCAAACAGTTTGGCATTAGCGAGATGCAGTTATACCGAATTAAATCGGGAGAAAACTGGGGGCATGTTAAAGTTGAAATTAATGGTGTAGAGTATTAACCTGAGATCGACCCAGAAATACGGCAACAGTTTAAGCTGATTTTAATTCGAACTCGGGTTATTGATTCATGGAATAACCGTCTGTTTGTTGTTCGTGAATAAATCTCGAAATCAAACAAAGGCATACTATGGAAAGCAAAAAAATTGCCATCATCGGTGGCGGAAACTTAGGGCAAGCCATCGCCAAAGGCATTGTAAACTCTAAAATTGTTGAAGCGTCGAACCTGACTGTAACCCGACGCAGAAAGGAACTTATACAAAACCTTAAAGAACTTGGCATCAATACCGGCTCCAACAACAAGCAAGCTGCTGCCGACGCAGATATTATTTTTCTGGGCGTTAAACCCTACCAGATCCAACAAATTGTAGAAGAAATTAGCTCATCCGTTAAGGAAAATACGATTATTATCTCTTTGGCCACAGGAGTTGATTCACTTTCCATCGAAAAATATTTTGGCAAAGAACTGCCTGTTTTCAGGGCGATGCCTAACACGGCTATTGCCATTGGTGAATCGATGACCTGCGTTTCGGCACATAATGCCAATGTAGAGCAAGAAAAGATTGTGCTCACGCTTTTTGAGCAAGTCGGACAAGCCATTATTATTCCGGAAGAGCTCATGTCATCCGCCACGGTTTTGGCAGCTTGTGGAATTGCCTACGCACTCAGATTTATACGTGCTGCTACGCAAGGAGGGATAGAGATTGGTTTCGGATCTGATTTGGCGCTACAAATTGCTGCCCAAACCGTGAAAGGAGCTGCCGACCTCTTGATAAAAGCCGGCACCCACCCCGAAGAAGAAATAGATAAAGTAACCACACCCCGTGGCGTAACCATTTCCGGATTAAACGAGATGGAGCATCAAGGTTTTAGCTCTGCTCTAATCAAAGGATTGTTAACCTCGTTCAATAAAATTGAGAACGGGAAGTAGTCTACCCGATGTTTACTGGGTCTAATGTCTCTAATCTATTAGTCAAAAAAACGTGTTTAATTCCATTACCATAAAAATAGGCTCCAACGTCCTAACCAAAGACGATGGCACCCTTCATAAAGAAAGGGTTTCGCACCTGGTTGACCAAATAGCCGAATTACATCAACGAAACAAAAAAATCATTTTGGTTTCTTCCGGTGCTGTTGCGGCAGGAAGGTCAATGATTCAAGTGAACAAAAAGACGGACACTGTTTCTTCGCGCCAGTTACTGTCATCGGTTGGTCAGGTAAAATTACTGAACACCTATTCAGGACTGTTCGAAAACCACCATATCCAGTGCGCCCAGGTGTTGGTGACAAAACAAGACTTTAGGTCGCGGGAGCACTACCTGAACATGAAGAACTGCCTGACCACGCTGTGGGACAATGGCATTGTTCCTATTATCAACGAGAACGATGCGGTGTCGGTTACGGCCCTGATGTTTACCGATAACGATGAGCTGGCAGGGCTTTTAGCCACCATGATGAGCTCGGAAGCGCTGTTTATCTTGAGTAATATCGACGGTATTTACAACGGCGACCCCAACAATGAAAGCTCGGAAGTCATCAGGACTATCGACAGCTCCAATGCCGATTTATCGGAATATATTTCCACAACCAAATCTAATTTTGGACGTGGAGGCATGCTGACCAAGTGCCATATCGCCCAAAAAACAGCTTCCTCAGGAATTTCGGTACACATAGCCAATGGTACCAAAGAAAACATTCTGGTTGACCTTAACCGCAACCCGGAAAAAGTAGAACATACCCAATTTATCAAAGGAGAAAAATATCCAGCGGTAAAAAAATGGATGGCCTACTCGGAATCCTTTGCGAATGCCGAGGTGCACATCAACCAGGGAGCTTTGGATGCATTAAACGCAAAACGGGCCACCAGCTTATTGTTAGCGGGCGTAACCCAAATGCAAGGCAACTTTAAAAAGGGTGACTTGCTAAAAATCATATCGGAAGATGGAAAAGCTATAGGAATCGGACAAGCCAAGTATGACCGCTCCAAGGCTGATGCGCATCTGTACGATGAAAAATACCAGCCCCTTATTCATTACGATTACTTGTACTTGTATTAATTATACGTTGAAATTCTAAATCACAAATATCATGCAGTGTTTACATCAATTCGAAAAAGTTAAAGAAGCCGCACGTGGATTGTCCAGAGTAAAGAAGGACGATATCGTAACCTTGCTGAACAAGTTAGCGGATGAAGCGGAGAAAAACATTCCCCAACTTTTAGTCGCCAATCAAAAGGATTTGGAGCGTATGGATGAAAACGACCCCAAATACGACCGCCTCAAGTTAACCAAAGAACGAATCGAAGGCATTGCATCAGATATCAGAAATGTGGCTAAACTTCCCTTCCCTATTGGAGAAGTTTTGGAGGAGAAAGTACTGGATAACGGCATGTCATTGCAGAAAGTTCGTGTTCCGCTTGGCGTAATAGGAGTTATCTATGAGGCTCGCCCCAATGTGACCTTCGATGTTTTTTCGCTTTGTTTGCAATCGGGGAATGCCTGTGTTTTAAAAGGTGGTAGCGATGCTGATTTTTCTAACAAAGCTATAGCAGCTTTAATTCATGAGGTTTTAAAAAAACAAGGGTTTAATCCCGAACTGCTGCAACTGTTGCCTCCCGATAGATCTGCCGCCACTGAGTTGATGAATGCGATCGGTTATGTGGATATCCTGATCCCTCGCGGCTCGCAGAACCTGATCAATTCGGTTCGTGAGAATGCCAATATTCCTGTTATCGAAACAGGAGCGGGCATCGTTCATACGTATGTGGATGCTTCGGCTGACGTAAAAAAAGCAACCGACATCGTGGTCAATGCCAAAACCAGAAGACCGAGTGTTTGTAACGCCCTCGATTGCCTGGTCCTACACAAAAGTCAGTTAAACAACTTACCTCAAATAGTGGAGGGAATGAAAGCTTTTAAAGTTGAGGTTTTTGCCGATGATAATTCTTTTGCAAAACTGGAAGGAAATTACCCTGCCGAACTATTGCAAAAAGCAACCGAAAAATCTTTTGGAACCGAGTTTCTATCACATAAAATGTCCATAAAAACAGTGGACAGTATAGATGAAGCCCTCAACCATATTTATAAGTACAGCTCAAAACATAGCGAAGCCATCGTGGCCGAAGATATTGAAGCTATCGCTCGATTCTTTAACGAGGTAGATGCTGCAGCGGTGTATTCCAATGCCTCAACAGCCTTCACCGACGGAGCTCAATTTGGGTTAGGAGCCGAAATAGGCATAAGCACCCAAAAACTTCATGCCCGTGGCCCCATGGCCTTAAAGGAACTTACCAGTTACAAATGGCTGATTAAGGGTGATGGGAATATTCGCCCAGCTTAAAACCGGCTGCTTATTCTGAATACTTAATACTTGATACAATAAAAAATGAATAGATATTTAAAAGTTGGAGATATAGGTAATTTAAAACAAGCGTTGAAAGATGCGTTCGAGGTAAAACAAAATCCCTATGCATTTCAGGAATTGGGAAAAAACAAGACAATCATCTTGGTATTTTTCAACTCCAGTCTTCGCACCCGTTTAAGCACGCAAAAGGCAGCCATGAACATGGGTATGAACGTGATGGTGCTCGACATTAACAAAGACGGCTGGAAACTGGAAACAGAAATGGGCGTGGTAATGGACGGCGACAAGCCCGAACACATCAAAGAGGCGGTTCCGGTAATCGGACAATATTGCGATATGATTGGAGTTCGTTCTTTTGCTACCTTCGAAAGCAAAGAGGACGACTGTAATGAGAAAGTCATCAGCCAGTTTATACAATATTCAGGGGTTCCAGTGATTAGTCTGGAATCGGCCACCCGTCACCCGTTACAGGCTTTTGCCGATTTAATTACCATTGAAGAGCACAAACAAAAAGCACGTCCCAAAGTGGTATTGACCTGGGCACCGCATCCACGTGCCTTACCGCAAGCTGTAGCCAATTCATTTACAGAATGGATGAAAGAAGCCGATGTGGAATTCGTCATCACCCATCCCAAGGGATATGAGCTAGCCGATGAATTTACGGAAGGCGTAAATGTTGAATACGACCAACGTAAAGCATTTGAAGGGGCTGATTTTATCTATGCTAAAAACTGGTCTTCCTTTAAAGAATATGGTCAGGTAACTTGTGAGGATAAAGATTGGACCGTTAACGAAGAAAAAATGGCCTTGACCAACAATGCCAAGTTTATGCATTGCTTGCCTGTTCGCAGAAACATGATTGTAACAGATGGGGTAATCGAAAGCGAAAATTCGTTGGTGGTAGAGGAAGCAGCCAACAGGGTTGTTTCAGCACAGACGGTGATAAAGAGGATATTGGAAAGTTTGTAAATCACAAGTTGAATCATGCAAAAGTATACTGACAAGTAAATTGTGCCCCTTCAGGGTTCACCAAGAATTTTGAATATACCACGGGTGAAACCCATGGTGCTAATAATGTAAATCATGAACCCTGAAGGGGTTCAACGTATATTGATTAATCCATGCAAAAAATAACCATAGTCAAAGTAGGCGGCAGAGTAGTCGAAACACCTGAATCACTGCAAGAACTCCTGACCGATTTCGTGGCACTCGAAGGCCATAAGATACTGGTTCATGGCGGAGGACGTTCAGCCACCAAAATAGCGGAACAGCTGGGCATAAAAACCAAAATGGTAGATGGCAGAAGAATCACCGATCTGGAAACCCTGAAAGTGGTTACCATGGTGTACGCAGGATTGGTCAACAAAAACATAGTGGCCTCATTACAAGCAAAAGGTGCCAATTCGGTTGGTTTAACCGGTGCCGACTTAAACCTCATCAAAGCCATCAAACGTCCTGTTAAAGATATCGATTACGGTTACGTAGGAGACGTTGTATCTGTACAAACCGAAGAGCTAACAGAACTGATTAACAAAAACGTGGTTCCAGTGATAGCTCCATTAACACATGATGGCATGGGTAATATGCTCAACACCAATGCGGATACCATGGCATCATCGTTAGCATGCGCATTGGCCCAAACGTTTGATGTAAACTTGGTGTACTGCTTCGAAAAAAAAGGGGTATTGAGCAATCCTGACGACGACGATTCTGTTATTGAAAACTTAACACACAAGTTGTTTAAAGAATATCAAGAGAGTGGCATTATTGCCGAAGGAATGATACCAAAACTCGATAATGGATTTAATGCGCTGAAAAGTGGCGTTAAAAAAATAAACATTACTAATACACAAGGTTTAAAGGCTGGTTTGAATTCAGGAACTACACTAACAAACGAATAATGATAAACATTCAAACCTATAGTAACGATGTTATTGAGCTGCTGAAAAAACTGATTTCTACCGAATCATTTAGCAGACAAGAGGATAAAGCTGCCGATTTAATGGAATCGTTCTTAAAAGGGAAAGGATTACCTGTTCACAGAAAAGGCAACAACGTTTGGGTATGGTCGGGGGAGAAAAACGCCGACAAACCAACCATTTTGTTGAACTCGCATTTAGACACGGTGAAACCTTCGTCAAAATGGACTTACCCGCCATTTAAACCCACATCAGAAGGCGATACACTTTTCGGTCTGGGAAGCAACGATGCGGGAGGCCCGTTGGTTTCATTGTTGGCTACTTTCTTATTGTTATCAGAAACGGAACAACCCTATAATTTGGTATATGCTGCAACTGCTGAAGAAGAAATATCAGGTAAAAACGGGATTGCCATGATTCTGGATGAACTCGGCCCTGTTGACCTGGGCATTGTAGGAGAGCCAACGCAAATGCAAATGGCAGTGGCCGAAAAAGGATTGTTGGTTTTGGATTGCGAAGCCAAAGGAAAGGCGGGTCATGCTGCCAGAAACGAAGGTGTCAATGCCATTTATCAAGCACTGCCGGATATTGAGTGGTTTAAAAACTTTCAATTCCCCGAGGTTTCGGAATTATTTGGACCGGTAAAAATGACGGTTACCCAAGTGCAGGCTGGCTCTCAGCATAACGTGGTTCCTGATTCCTGTAAGTTTGTGGTGGATGTGCGATTAAATGAGAAATATAGTAACCAGCAAGCTGCAGATATTATTCAGCGCAAGGTTGATTGTAAAGTAACACCTAGAAGCGTCAGATTAAACAGTTCATATATTCCTTTGGAGCATCCTGTGGTTCGTAAGGGATTGAAACTAGGTAGGACATATTATGGTTCTCCAACTACATCTGACCAAGCACTTATGAGTTTTACCACTTTAAAAATGGGGCCAGGCGATTCCGCGCGTTCTCATACGGCTGATGAGTACATCAAAATAGGTGAAATAGAAGAAGGAATTAAAATCTATTTTGAGCTCCTAAATGGCTTAATATTATAACATTACAGTAAACGTTAAAAAATGTGACAAATGTCACTAATTTAACAACTCCATTTGAAATTGTTAGTTTATTAATTTATATTTGCCTCAACTATAAGAAATAGTGATAACGCAGTTAGCAATTCGTAATTACCATCTTTTTACATTACTTGGGGAAATACGCAATGATAAACAACCGATTGCGGATAGCAATTGGTATGCTATAAAGTGAATAGGAAATAAATGAAACTTTGGGATAAAGGCATAACAGTAAACGAGAAGGTTGAAAATTTTACCGTGGGTAAAGACCGTGAAATGGATTTATACCTGGCACCGTTTGATGTAATTGGAACCATGGCTCACATCACAATGCTCGAAAGCGTTGGGCTGTTGCAGAAAGATGAGTTAAGTCAATTGATGGATGAACTAAAGAACATCTATTCAACAACGCTTAAGGGAGATTTCAGAATTGAAGACGGAATGGAGGATGTTCACTCCCAGGTTGAGATGATGTTAACAGAACGCTTGGGAGATACAGGCAAAAAGGTGCATAGCGGAAGGTCTCGGAACGACCAGGTGCTGTTAGATTTAAAACTTTTTATCCGTAGTAAAATCGAAGAAGTTGTAGGAGCAGTCAATGATTTTTTTGAAGCTTTACAAACCCAAAGCGAAAACACCAAAGATTACCTTATTCCTGGTTATACGCATTTACAGGTAGCTATGCCATCATCGTTTGGTTTATGGTTTGGTGCTTATGCCGAAAGTTTAACTGACGACATGCAGATGTTGAAGGCCGCATGGAAAATCACCAATCAGAACCCGCTAGGTGCGGCGGCAGGCTATGGCAGCAGCTTTCCATTAAACCGTCAGTTAACCACGGACTTACTGGGCTTTGACAACTTGAACTACAATGTAGTTTACGCACAGATGGGCAGAGGTAAAACAGAGAAAAATGTGGCTATGGCCTTAAGTTCCGTTGCCTATACGGTCGGAAAATTTGCCATGGACGCTTGTTTATATATGAGTCAGAATTTTGGTTTTTTAACGTTGCCGGGAGAATTGACCACCGGGTCGAGCATCATGCCGCACAAAAAAAACCCTGATGTATTTGAGTTGATCAGGGCCAAATGCAATCAGATTCAGGCCCTTCCCGAAACGATTGGGATGATTACGGGAAACCTCCCATCCGGTTACTTCAGGGACTTACAATTGATTAAAGAAAACTTTTTGCCTGCCTTCGATGAACTAATTAGCTGCTTGGATTTAGCTACTTTTGCGGTAAATAACATCACCGTAAAAAAAGATGTGCTCAACAACGAAATGTATAAATATGCATTTAGTGTTGAGGAGGTTAATAAGTTGGTTTTGCAAGGCGTTCCTTTTAGAGATGCCTACAAGCAAATTGGAGCGCTGATTGAGGAAGGAAAATTCGAACCCGAACCAACCTTAAAACATTCACATGAGGGAACCATAGGAAATTTGTGCAATGCCGAGGTGAAACAAAAGATGGAAAGCCTGATTGATTCTTTCAGTTTTGATACCGTTCACAGGGCATTGAATTCTTTAACAGAAATAAAAATAGGAGAGATAAAATGATATTATTGGAAAACCTGGCTAAGATGGCCGTTCAATCTTGCGAAATCGAAAAAGACCTTTTTAACCAAATGGGAGTTAAAAGGGGCTTAAGAAACGACGATTTTTCTGGTGTACTGGTTGGCTTAACCCATATTGGAAATGTGGTTGGGTACAAAAATATAGATGGCAAAGTGGTGCCTTGCGAAGGTGAACTTTACTATCGCGGCATCGAACTGAAGGACCTGGCCAAAGGATTTCTTTCCACCGGTCGGCACGGGTTCGAGGAGACAGCTTATCTTTTATTAACAGGCCAGCTGCCAAACCAAACTGAGCTAAACGACTTTACCGAGTATCTTGCTGAACAAAGCGAACTGCCTCCATTTTTTTCAAAAAATATGATTTTGTCGTTGCGAGGGCGCGATGTGATGAACATGCTGGCTCGTTCCGTCCTTGGATTATATGCTGCCGACGAAGATGCGGAAGATTACAGCCACGTCAACCTGATGAAGCAAGCCATCAGTTTGATTGCTAAATTCCCTGTGATTGTAGCATATGCGTATTACGGCATGCGCCATTCTTTCCAGCGCAAATCACTGATTATTCGCCACCCGCAAAAACATTTGAGTTTAGCGGAAAACTTCCTGTATATGTTAAAGGGAAATGAGTATACCAAACTCGAAGCCGACTTGTTGGATTTATCCCTGGTAATTCATGCCGAGCATGGCGGAGGTAACAATTCGTCGTTTACAACAAGAGTGGTAAGTTCGGCGCAAACCGACACCTATTCTGCCATCGCTGCGGCACTAGGCTCGCTGAAAGGTGGACTCCATGGTGGAGCCAACCTAAAAGTGATTGATATGATGAAAAATATCAAAGAAAACGTTAAGGATTGGAGCGATAAAAAAGAGGTTGCGGATTATCTGCTAAAACTCTTGAAAAAAGAGGCTTTTGACCATACCGGAAAAATATACGGAATTGGACATGCCATCTACACTTACTCAGACCCTCGGGCCGTTTTATTGAAAGAAAAGGCACGCGAACTAGCCGAAGAAAAGGGTCGAATAGATGAATTTAAGCTATATGAACTAATTGAAGAGCTAGCACCCGAAGTTTTTTATAACTTTAAGGGAGAAAACGCAAAGATTGTCTGCGCCAACGTGGACTTTTATTCGGGATTTGTATACGAATGCATCAAAATCCCTAAAGAAATATATACTCCGATATTTGCTGTTGCCCGCATCGCAGGATGGGCTGCGCATCGTATAGAGGAGGTTACATTCTCGAGCCGACGAATTATCCGTCCGGCATACAAGTGTGTAATTGACCGTTCTACTTATCTTCCATTAGAATCGAGATAAGTGTTTTTGTTGATTGGGTAATGAAAAGGCTGTCTGTGGGGGAAATATCAGACAGCCTTTTTTATTTATTGGGTAAATTGTTGTACATTGATAATACAATATCAGTCTGCATTTATAATTCATCGCGCCATGACAGAAAAACTAATAAATCACAGCCGAAACACGGATGTATGCGCCAGCATCAAACTTATGATAACCGCATTTGATCAGAGTAATTTGAGTGCAGATGTGTACCTTAGCAACCTGTTCGGTAAACTGGCCATACAATCGGAGGATTTATCAGAAGCAATCAATCAAACAAACTCCGATTCGAAACTCGAAGAAAAAGACATGAACCGTGACGATATAATCCGCTCATTCAATCACCTGCTAAAAGGTTTTAAACACCATCCCAACAATACCATTAAAAAAGCGGCCGAAAAGTTAAAACTGATATTCGACAAATACGGTATGGGTATGATTAACGAAGGTTATGCAATTGAGTCGTCAATAATTAATGCATTGCTTAAAGATTTAGCTCAGCCGGATATTCAAGCTACCATTGTTGAGCTACCTTCCTGTTTTGAGATTTGCGAAAGTTTAAAGAAAGCACAAAAAGATTTTGAACAGGCCCAAAAACGTGACAAATCAAAAATGGTTAGGATGGGTATGAAAGAAAGTGCCACATCCATTAAAAAACAAATATTGAATACTATAAACAACCATTTAATCGTTTACCTTCATACCATGAAGCAAGCGAATGACGCCTACGGAGATTTCTCCAACTCCATCGCTCAAATAATTGCCGCCCATAACAATCATGTAAAAACGATAAAAAAATAAAATCAGATGTCCTATCCTGGTTCATTCATATACTCTATCATAAAACCTATAAACTAAAGTATAATCCCAACCTGAAAAGCCAAATAATCCGCCACCCTTCCATGCACCTTTAAATTTGTTCCGGCAGTAAACTTGTTCCTCAATAAATATCGCAAATAGTAATGCTGGAATACATTGTTGGTTGCCGTCGCACCTTGCAGCAGATATACCCCCAACTGCTGTCCGAACCTTACATCCCCAATTAAAAATTCATTGCCTATCAAAGGTGCTATACTCCACTGGTCAATTGCAATTCGGGTTCCCGGATTTTGTTGGTACTCCATCATTGCGGAAAGCGTAAAGGCATTTATTCGACCACCTCTGAAACTTCTGTTGAAGCAAAGCATTGCCACGTTTTTTTTATGATCATTTACCGTATCCTTTTTCCAAGAATAACCCATTAAGATTTCACTTCTTTTGTTTTTTTCATACGGATTAAGTTTGGAAGCTTTAGGCATAACATAGGTGTTTGATGTATGCTCTATGGCCAGCCCGATTACTGTATAATTAATCCCCAAATTAGGTTTTTTGATTCCGCCATTTGAAATATGACGGAACGACGCATTGGCTTTTAACGCCCAACTGTTAGTAAAAAAATAATAAGCACTGATACCCCCAACCAAGGGAAACGAAAAATTTGTACTATAAGTCCTGTTTAACGGGTTTGATTGGGCCTGGTATGGCCTGTTCAGATAGGCAAAACCTGTTCCCAGCTTGCCCGACAAGCGCAAATTGCCATGAGCCTTTAAAAAAGGTTCCACATAGGCTACCCCATTAATGGAATATCCCAGATCGGCATGACCAAAATCCACATAATTTAACCCTACACCCCATTTGGGAAAGATACCAAAGGATTGCCTGGCCTGTTCGGTCAGTATCCATCGACTGAATTCCACCTCTACCCCTCTAGGTGTAACCCCTTTAAATGCCGATAGTTTATCGGTATGAACCCGAAAAGAACCATAGTATGCACCTAAACTTATAAAAATCGGTTTGTCGGCAGGTTTAATCTGAGATGCCGTTGTAAGATGTAAAAACCAAAGAAACCAACATAATGAATATCTCAAACCCCTAAAAAAGTTACTGGACCTGTATTGAACATCTAAACTACACATACTTTAAAGTTAAGACAACTTCCTCACAATATCAGAATTTGTGACACAAGAATAACCCAAGCAACGAATGCATATTTATACGCAATTATTTAATATACCTAATATTTATACATAACGGTATCTTTTATTAGCTCAAAATGTAATTATTTACTACCTTTGCGCCCGGAATAAACAATGGAGGTTTTGAGTGTTGCTACTTAAAACAACTCTGTATTAATTAATGGATTATCTTGATGTTATGCCTGAAATAAAAGGAATTAAATTGGTACTCGAAGATGGAACTGTCTTTGAAGGAAAGTCGTTCGGATATCATAAATCAATTTCCGGTGAGGTTGTTTTCAACACTGCCATGACCGGTTATCCCGAAAGTTTAACAGACCCATCGTACAAGGGACAGATTTTGGTTTCTACCTACCCGTTGATTGGGAACTATGGTGTGCCCAAAGATGAAACCGAGGAACACGGGATTCCATTATTTTACGAATCGGACGAAATTCATATTTCAGGATTAATTATTTCCGATTATTCTTTTGAGTACAGTCACTGGAATGCCAAAAACTCGCTTCGCGAATGGTTGATCCAAAACGAGGTACCTGGTATTTTTGACATTGACACACGCGCATTGACAAAAATCCTTCGTGAAAAAGGTTCAATGTTAGGAAAGATATTAATTGATGACGAAGAAATTGAACAATATGACCCTAACTGCGATAATCTTGTTGCTCAGGTAAGTACAAAAGAGCGCAAGGTTTTTGGCAAAGGAAAACACAAAGTTATACTGGTAGATACGGGAGCGAAGTATAATATATTACGCTGTCTGTTAAAAAGAGACACCACGGTCGTTCAGGTTCCTTGGGATTATGATTTTACCCAGGAGGATTATGATGGCATCATGCTTTCAAATGGACCGGGCAATCCTGAAATGTGTTCTGTAACGGTGGAGAACATTAAGAAAGCTATTGAAATCGGCAAGCCTATTTTTGGAATCTGTCTTGGTAATCAGTTATTAGGAATAGCCTCAGGAGGAAGCACATACAAACTAAAGTACGGTCACCGTGCCCATAATCACCCAGCCATTAAGGTAGGCACCAATAGCTGTTATATCACATCGCAAAATCACGGTTATGCCTTGGATAATGATTCATTAACTGATGATTGGGAGCCTTTGTTTATCAACATTAACGATAAAAGTAACGAGGGCATCAAACACAGATCTAAACCGTTTTTCTCCACTCAGTTTCATCCGGAAGCTTCCAGTGGGCCAACGGATACCGAATTTTTGTTCGATGAATTTATCAAATTGATAGAAGAAAGCAAAAAATAAAACATCCCTTGTTCAAAAATAGCAAAGCCCTCAGATGTTCATTCTTGGGGCTTTTTTTGTAACTTTAAGGAAATATCCACCTTATTATTACAGCTATGAAACTAACAATATACATTCTATTAACGGGTCTGATTGCCATTGCGTGCAACAGCACCAAACCAGTATCAAAAGTAGACACCGAGACTGCCATAATCAACGAAAGCGAAAACGATACTACGGAGTACGAGTTAATTATCTTCGACACCAGATACGATAGCTTTCTGGTAACCCAACCACCCAAAGACTTCTATTCAAACGAATATTATCGAACCTGGAATATTCAGTATGTTACCGAATGGAATATCCGCCACAATAACCCGATGAGGTATGGCGACTTCTTTGAAACCCAGATTGATTACAGCCCCCATATCGATTATGGCATTGACCTTAACTATCAACTCTACAACTATTTTTTATTTATCGAAAAGGAATATGGAATAGTTCTGGTCAGAAGGGGTAAAACGGCCAGATAAGGATGTCACTCTGAATCCGCATCTTGCAAATAAGGATGCTACCCGTTAGCTTTGAGCGGATACGTTATTACTTTTTACTTATGCCTCCATATCTCCGGGGTAAATACTATGTACTATTATATGCCTCAATTCTTAAATAGTTCAGGTTAAAATCTTATTTTTGAGAAAATTTATTACCTAATTTCCCATTATGAACTTATTGGAAGCTTCGGGGGTGGTAAAAAAATATGCCAACCACCTGGCACTCGACAACATCGACATTCAGATTCCTAAAAATCAAATATTTGGGCTGCTTGGCCCCAACGGTGCAGGAAAGACCACATTTATAAGAATTATCAACCGCATCACGATGCCGGATAAAGGCGAGATCCTTTTTAATGGTCTTCCTTTAAACCCCGAGGACATATACCGTATCGGTTACCTGCCGGAGGAACGGGGTTTGTACAAAAAAATGAAGGTTGGTGAGCAAGCCATGTATCTGGCCCGCTTAAAGGGGATGAAGAAACAGGACGCTTTCAAAAAACTTAAATATTGGTTTGAGAAATTTGAGATTGGGGCTTGGTGGGACAAAAAGGTGGAAGAGCTATCAAAAGGCATGCAGCAAAAAGTACAGTTTATTGTAACCGTGTTGCACGAACCCGAATTACTGATTTTTGATGAACCTTTCAGCGGTTTCGACCCTATTAACGCCAGTATACTGAAGCACGAAATATTAGAGTTAAAAGAAAAAGGTTCCACCATTATTTTCTCTACGCATAACATGAGTTCCGTTGAAGAACTTTGTGACGACATTTGCCTGATCAACAGATCCCAAAGTATACTGAAGGGTAATGTGGATGAAGTAAAACAGACCTTCAAGAATAATGAAGTGATGATTGAATTTACCGGTGACGATAATCTATTCAAAAGCATATTAAACGGAAACTACGAAATTAAATCCCTCCAAAAAAGCCATGGTGGCTTTATGGCCAAAATTAAAATGGGTGAACACGAAGATACTAACCATCTTATCTCAGTTCTACTGCCTGAATTTAAAATTAGGTCGTTTCAGGAGATTTTGCCCAGCATGGACGAGGTGTTTATTAAAGCCGTTGAAAAATCAAACTCCAAACAATAACTTTTTTACCTGCCTATTATGAACAAGATATTAATAATTATTCAACGCGAATATTTTACCCGGGTAAAAAAGAAGAGCTTTATCATCATGACTCTTTTAAGCCCCGTTATATTCGCCGCCATGATGATTGTGCCTGCCTGGTTAACATCGCAGGAGGACACCAAGGAAAAAGTTATTGCCATTGATGATACTACCGGAAATTATGCGACAGCCCTAAAAAGCACGCAATACATAAAATACCAAACCCTTACCGACAAACAGGGCAGCCAGGACAAGCAAAAGCTGGCCAAACAATTTGATGCTTTGCTGGTAATACGCGAGGATTTACTGGAAAAAAAACCCAACGTTCATTTGTATTCCGATGGTCAAATTACCATGGATGTAATCGAGAACATCAAAAGTAATTTAAATGGTCATCTGCGCCAGCTTAAGTTAGAGAGCTACAACATTGAAGGATTAGATTCCAAAATAAAAGAAATCAATCAGTTAAGGGTAAGCATCAATACCATTCGCCTCGACGAGGATGGTTCCGAAAAACAAAGTAGTGCCGAATTCGCCATTTTTATCGGAATGGCTTCGGCTTTTCTTATCTATATGATCATGATTCTTTATGCCACCCAGGTAATGAGAGGGGTTATTGAAGAAAAGACTAGTCGTATAGTTGAGGTGATGATATCATCCGTAAAACCCTTTCAATTGATGATGGGAAAAATTATCGGTATTGGGATGGTGGCACTTACGCAGTTCTTTTTATGGATTATACTTACCGTAGGCGTTGTAACCACCGTTCAGTCTACTTTTTTAACCACTGTAAATAAAGTGGAGGTTTCTGAAACAAATAACGACCATAAAGCAACTTCAGCCACCAGCAGTAAAGCGCAAAACGTTGAAGCAAGCATCAATAAAATAATAAAAATCATCAAGGATGCCAACCTCCCTTTGATATTGGGAATGTTTATCTTTTATTTTATCGGAGGATATTTGATTTATTCGGCACTTTTTGCTGCTATCGGATCTGCCATCGACAACGAAACAGAAACGCAACAATTTGTAATGCCGGTTTTGCTGCCATTGATACTTTCCATATACGTGGCCATGGCCGTGTTCCGAAATCCACATGGCGATATTGCTTTCTGGTTTTCCATGATACCGTTAACCTCTCCTGTGGTGATGATGTCGAGAATACCGTACGATGTGGATACATGGGAACTTATTTTATCCATGACTATCCTAACGGCTTCGTTCATATTGTTTACTTGGTTTGCCGCAAGGGTATACAGGACCGGAATATTGATGTACGGCAAAAAAGTGAGCTATAAAGAAATTTGGAAATGGTTTGTTCAAGCCGGAAAATAGATTTTAAATATGCAAATTGCAATCATAGACTTAGGCACCAACACATTTAATCTGTTGATTGCCAACGTAAATAAAGACAACAACTATACCATTCTTCTCGAAACAAAATATCCCGCCAAGATTGGCAAGGGGGGGATCAACAACAAAACCATTACTCCGGAAGCATTTGAGCGTGGATTTACAGCTCTTCAAACGCATTTAGATACGATTAATGAATACCGTGTAGAATCCATTCATTGCTTTGCCACTTCGGCAATCAGGTCAGCCGATAACGGGGAAGAATTTGTATCCGCCGTAAAAGAAAAATTTAATCTGGATATCAAGGTTATTCAGGGTTCCAAGGAAGCCGAATTAATTTATGATGGTGTTAAACAGGTTGTACCCATTGGAAAAGAAAAGGTGCTGATTATGGATATTGGCGGGGGAAGTACCGAGTTTATCATCGCCAATAGAGATGGGATTGTTTGGAAACATAGTTTTGATCTGGGAGCTGCCAGAATGCTGGATCAGGTGCAACCTTCTGAGCCAATAAAAGAATCGGAAGTAAAACACGTTAAAGAAATTATTGCCGAGAATCTGGGCCTATTATTTGATGAACTGAAGAAACATGAAATTTGTAAACTAATAGGTTCTTCCGGCTCGTTTGATACCATTGCCGCGATGATTGCGGCGGTTGAACACCCATATTTAGATATGAGCAAACTGACCAGCTACCAAATCAACAAAGAACATTTTGAACACCTTCATGCTAAATACCTCAATAGCAACATCCAAGAGCGCCTGAAAATGAAGCGAATGGATCCACACCGGGTTGAGATGATTGTGTTGGCTACTATTTTTATTAAGTTTATGGTCGAACATTTAAGATTAAACGAACTTTATCAATGCAACTATGCATTGAAGGAAGGAGCTATTTATCAGATATTAAATCATAAATTGTAGAATACGGTATGGCAAAAATATTGGTAATCGACGATCAAAGGAGTATCCGCAATACGCTAAAAGATATTTTGGAATACGAAAAACATGAGGTTGCACTGGCCGAACATGGCGAGGAAGGCATTGAACTTTTTGAAAAAGATAAGTTCGATATTGTCCTGTGCGATATCAAGATGCCCAATATGGATGGCATGGAGGTATTGGATGTAATCATGAGCAAAAACCGCGACATCCCCATAGTGATGATTTCCGGGCACGGAAATATCGATACTGCTGTGGAGGCCATCAAAAAAGGAGCTTATGATTTTATTGAAAAACCTCTTGACCTGAACCGGTTGTTGGTCACCATCCGCAATGCCCAGGAGCGGAAAGATCTGGTGGTTGAAACCAAAGTACTTAAACGCAAGGTGAGCAAAACCTACGATATGATTGGTGAATCGGAGCCTATCACCAGGGTAAAGGACATGATTGACAAAGTAGCCCCCACCGATGCGCGGGTTCTGATTACCGGAAGTAATGGTACGGGAAAAGAATTGGTGGCTCGATGGCTTCACGAAAAAAGCAATCGTGCCGGTCAACCTTTTATCGAGGTAAACTGCGCAGCTATTCCATCGGAACTTATCGAAAGCGAACTGTTTGGTCATGAAAAAGGCGCTTTTACTTCTGCCCACAAACAACGTAAAGGCAAATTTGAACAGGCCAATGGAGGCACTATCTTTTTGGATGAGATCGGCGATATGAGCCTGAACGCCCAAGCCAAAGTCCTTAGGGCACTGCAGGAAAACGTGATTAGCCGCGTAGGTAGCGACAAGGATATAAAGGTGGATGTTAGAGTGTTAGCGGCCACCAACAAAAACCTGAAAGAGGAGATCAAAGAAAATAACTTCCGTGAAGATTTGTACCATCGGCTAAGCGTAATCATTATCCACGTTCCGGCACTTAACGATCGAAAAGAAGATATTCCCTTGCTATCAGCTCACTTTAATACTATTATTTGTGCCGAGTTGGGCATAGCCGAAAAGCAGATAGAGGATTCGGCGATTGAAGAACTTAAAAAATTAAGTTGGACAGGCAATATCCGAGAGTTCCGAAATGTGATTGAAAGGTTAATTATCCTGAGTAACGAAAATATTACGGCAGATGATGTGAAGATGTATGCGGTACATCAGGGATAAATAAATTAAAAATGTTGGTTGATTGATTATCCCTCGATCCAGCCTTAGCTGGTTCGCCCTTGGGTGCCTTATTCGTAATTTTCATGTATAAAACAGGTTAAAAAGATAATTTCCTTAAATTTACAAAGAGGTAAAATTATTAGCTCATGAAACGCGAAACACAACAAATGAGTATGTTAATTCGCGAGTATGTTGCCGAAATTGATCATAATGCCGAAAACATACTTTACGGCTCCAAAGCCAGGATCGATCAAAGACATTATTCGGATTGGGATATTGTAATCTTAACCTATTACACTGCAGATTTAGAAACAGAATGTAAGTTCAGAGATAAGCTTTATGAGTTGGAACTGGCAACAGGAGATTACGAAGATCTTTATCAATTGAACCAGGAGACTGTTGAACCGCTGTTTAAACCATGCCACGAAATGATTGCTATTATTGATAATCTCATTAGAAAACCTTAGCTCCTTAAAAACCTATGCGCACTGAAATAGATTTTATCGGTTCTTGTGAAATACCAGCGGATGCTCTTTACGGAATAAATTCCGTGCGGGCAAGGCAAAATTTTCCGGATTCAACAACTTTCCATATAGAGTGGTATAGAGCAGTAGGAACCGTAAAGCAAGCTTGTTACGAGACATACCTAAAGTTTAAAAAGGCCGCCCGTCACAAATATCCCCAAAAAGACCTGAATTATATTTCCGATGAAGTCATTAATGCTTTAATTGATTCCGCCATCGAAGTCAGTAAAGGAAACTGTTTTGAACATTTTATAGTCCCTGCCATGCAGGGTGGTGCAGGCACCAGTATTAACCTGAACGTAAACGAGATTATTGCCAACCGCTCCTTACAAAAAATGGGTAGGGAATTGGGGGATTACAAAACGGTTGACCCCATTGAGCATGCCAATATTTATCAATCTACAAACGACGTTATACCTACTGCTTTAAAGGTTGCTGCAATAACCCTTTTTAAAGAGTTGGATGAATTAATCAACCAAGTGCTGCTGGCTCTGGAAAAAGCCGAGGGGCAAACCCGCAACTCACTTCGACAGGCTTATACCCAAATGCAGGCCGCAGTCCCCTCTTCATACGATAAGCTGTTTAGCGGTTACAACAATGCCCTGTCGCGCGATTGGTGGCGGGTAAGCAAGTGTTTCGAGCGAATTAAGGAGGTAAACCTGGGCGGCGGTGCCATTGGGACCGGAATATCAATCCCGGGATTTTTTATTATGGAGGTGGTAAACCAACTTCAACGACTGACCGGACTGCCCATAACGCGTTCCGAAAACTTATCAGACAACACAGCTAATCTGGATAGTTTTGTAGAAGTGCACGCTACCCTTAAAGCGCATGCCGTAAATTTGGAAAAGATGGTTTCCGACCTGAGGCTTTTGGGATCAGATCTGTTTAAAAACAGGGAGTTATTCTTGCCTAAAAAACAAATAGGCAGTTCTATCATGCCCGGAAAGGTA
The DNA here is from genome assembly GCF_050589685.1 of Saccharicrinis sp. 156. NCBI lineage: Bacteria > Pseudomonadati > Bacteroidota > Bacteroidia > Marinilabiliales > Marinilabiliaceae > Saccharicrinis > Saccharicrinis sp. 156. The sequence goes on along the minus strand of NZ_JBNGOS010000025.1, from coordinate 4,125 downwards.
AATCCCGTTATTCCGGAATATGTTATTTCATCGGCGCATAAAATATATGCCAACGACCAATTGATAAGTAGCCTGAGCGCCCAGGGATGCCTGGATTTAAACGCCTACCTTCCAACCGTTGGCCATGCCTTATTGGAAAGCATTAAACTACTGATCTCCTGTAACAAGACCATTAAAGACAATTTACTTGACGGTTTGCAGTTTAAAAAAGTCCCCGACGAAGAGTCTATTCTTCTGAATCCATCGGTCACCACCGCTTTGTCACCTTACATAGGCTATCATAAAGCAGCCAAACTGGCCGACCTGATGAACCAAGAAAAATGTAACATATTAGAAGCTAACAAAAGGCTTCAGTTAGTGGACCCGGAAACACTCCAGCAGTTACTAAAACCGGAACAACTTTTAAAACTAGGCTACCGGTTGAATGATGTGATGAACCATAAAACTTAGCCGAATGTTATGTTTTTAACCACTCTTTCAGCATGAATCTGCATGAGATCCAGTCCGGCATATTTATCGCATTCAACCACTTGGCACTGCCGCCTGGAAGTTGATTATATCGGATTCAGGTATAACCTTTACGATGAAATCAATATTCTTGAAGCATCGCTTTTACAAATAATCCTCAGCATTCTCTTCAATTCGCACAAATGGCGCGACCGCCCTATTGTAAATCCCTAATACATAAGCAATGGCCATTCCATAATTGGTCACAGGAATGCCCGCATCCAAAGCCGGTTTCAATCTGTTTATTAATTGCTTTCGCGAGATCATGCAGCCACCACATTGAATAACCATGGCATAACTTTCTATTGGTTTGGGCAAATTGTCAAAGCCCGAAACCACATCGTATTCATGATGCTTTCCGGTGAAATTGGAAATCCATCGCGGTATTTTACTTCGCCCAATATCGTTGCACGAAACATGGTGTGTACATGACTCCAACAACAATACCCGGTCGCCATCTTCAAGCTTTGATAGCTGGGGTGTCCCATGCAGGTAGCTCCCAAAATCCCCCTTAAAACGTGCCAGCATTATACTAAAGCTGGTTAAAGGAATATCTTTAGGGACGGATGCGTCTGCCTTTAAAAACACCTGACTGTCGGTAATGACCAAAGCAGGTTTTATCTTTGTCTTCATCAAAAAAGCATCTACTTCGCGCTCCTTTAGCACTATGCACACCGCATCATTATCTATCACATCGCGAATGGCCTGCACTTGTGGCAGTATTAAACGTCCCTCGGGTGCTTCAATATCTATGGGGGTAATCAACAGAACGATATCCCCATGCTTAACAACATCGCCCAGTAAACTGGGGTTGGTGTAAGCAGATTCCGGAATACTTGTTTTAATAGATTTGATTAAATCAGTGATGTCTTCGTCTTTATTAAAAATTAAAAAATCGGCGCATTGTAAGGCTTTTACCTTAGCTACAATAGAATCTATTGGGGTTGTCAGGTCACTTTTACTGTACACAATGATAAACGGAACATCGTGATCTTTAAACTTTTGAATTATCTGAAGCTCCTTTTCATCAATTACATTATCGCTTATCAGAAGAATTGCCAAATCGATCAGTTTAATACACTTATCTGTTTTCTCAATTCGTTTTTGGCCAAGGTCGCCTTGGTCATCAAATCCGGCCGTATCGATCAGGACAACCGGACCGAAACCTGTAATTTCAAAAGATTTTTTAACAGGATCGGTAGTCGTACCTGCCACTTCCGAAACTATGGCTATTTCTTGCCCTGCAAGCTTATTGATCAACGTACTTTTACCATAATTTCTTCTGCCAAAAATTCCGATATGGGGTTGTCTGTCCTTAGCCATTTTTATTTACAAAGTAAGTAATTTCCCATTATTATACGACCTGCAAGAAAAGAATCCTCGCCCAACCCCGTAATGATAGTTTTTAGCCAGCCTCTTTTGCCGGTTCACCCTTATACCCCCCAGGTTCATCATTTAATATTGCACAAAAAGAATAAAATTCCGTTATTGTATATTATTACATTCGCACTGCACAAACGGGATTATGATTCAATTTGAGGAACTGCAATTAGCTTTAAATGAACTTGAGACAATCGTTGTTGTTACCGACATAAAGGGGAACATGCGGTATGTCAACGATGCTTTCGTAAGCAAGTATGGCTATTCGCGCGAAGAAGTGATTGGCATCAATCCCAGAATACTGAAAACCGATTACCACGACGAGCATTTTTACAAAGAAATGTGGCGGACGATAATGAGTGGCGAAACGTGGGAGGGCGTATTCCTAAATAAGTCTAAGTCGGGAAGATTAATATGGGAGGATGCCAAAATATCCCCTATTAAAAATGATGGCAAGTTAGATGGATTTATAGCGATTAAAGATGATATCACTTACAAAAAAGAACTGGAGGAGCAATTTCACAAGGAAAAGTTTTTGTTAGATGAATTATTTGACAATGCGCCAGTTGGAGTAATACTGTTTAGACCTATTTTCACCGATGATGTGATTACCGATTTAATTGTTTTAAAAGCCAACCCCATAGCCGGAGGGGTCTTTAATCGATTAGGCTTGGTTGGATTATCCTTAAAGCAATTTCTCCCTGATTTCCCAGATATCGCTGCCCGCACAGCTGAAATGCTGATAGAAAAACAGGACTTCGAACTTTATTTCAACAGCATCAACAAACATTTAAACATGCGCACTTTTCCTCTGGAAAACGAAAGATTCTGCATGTACGTTCACGATGTCACTCAATATAAAAACAACATTTCGGCCCTCCAGAAAAGCGAGCAACGTTATTCAACATTAGTGGAGGATTCTCCAGCGCTCATTAGACGGTTTAACACCGAGGGAATGATCAGATATGTGAATAGCTATTATGCCAAATATTTCAATCAAACACCTGAACAATTTATTGGGGTTAATATTTTCAATTTACTTGAAAAAGACGAAAGAGGATCGTACAAACGACAATTAGAAAAACTGTCGCCCAGGAATCCTTTCATAGAATACGAGCAGGAAGTTCAACTTCCGGATGGGTCTAAAAGATGGCAAAAGTGGGTTGATCGGGCACTGATAGACTCAGATGGAAACATCGTTGAGTATCAAAGTGTGGGCATGGATTTTTCGCAACTTAAGATGGCCGAAAAATCATTGGAGGAACAGAAGAACAGGCTCAATGCGATTTTCGAGAACTCCATAATGGGAATTGGCGTAATCGATAACAAAGGAAATATAAAAATGGCCAATTCCCGCCTTAAAGATATGTTTGATTTCGATAAGGATGACGATATCGCCGGCGTAAACTATTTCGACTTTGTTTTAAAAGAAGAAGTACAGGATGCCGTAGTGAAATTTAATCAGGTATTCGAGAACAACACCTTTACGAATTTTAATGTAAAAAGAAGATTCATCACTAAAACCGGCAAGACGTTTTGGGCCGATTTATTTGCGTCCTCCATATCTACAGTCAACGGTAACCATACCGAGGCGGTTGGCCTGATTATCGACATTACGCAAAAGCACCTCATGGAGGAGGAACTCAAGGCCAGCGAAAAGAAGTTGAAACAGCTAAATGACACAAAAGACAAGCTCTTTTCGGTTATCGCCCACGACATCCGAAATCCTTTCAATGCCATCCTTGGTTTTTCAACGTTGCTGAACAAAAAAATTGATGAATTTGGGCCTCATGAAATCAGGGAGTTTACCAAGAGGATTATGGAAGCCAGTGAACAGACCTATAAATTACTGGAAGACCTGCTTACCTGGGCAAAATCACAACTGGGTCAACTGAAAGTTAAAAAAATTGTTTTTGACCCTAATATTATTATCAACGACTGTTTTGAGTCTTTACTTTCCCTTGCAAGTGGCAAGAACATCCAGCTCCGGAATAAAACCATTGGCGTTACCAGCATTGAAACAGATATAGATATGTTTAAGTTTGTGATTAGAAACCTGGTTCACAACGCCATTAAATTCTCTCATCCAAACTCCATTGTGGAATGTGGTACACTAACTAATGAGAACCCGGGTACCATCACTTTTTACGTAAAAGATAATGGGGTTGGCATTAATCCTGAAAAACTTAAGGTTCTGTTCAACCTGGACGCCTTTCTTTCTACGGCAGGTACCTCATC
>NZ_JBNGOS010000024.1:0-107558 GCF_050589685.1 Saccharicrinis sp. 156 | reverse complement strand
CTCGTTTCAGTAATGCCTTGTTTTATTGTACTTGCAATGCTCATGACGAACCTCCAATACATAATCCGGGTTAAAGCAAAGAGTCTATTTTACAATATCAAGCGTGAGTTTCGGATGAGGCTCACGTTTTTTTTGTTTATACGCTTGGGTCCATACAGGCAACTCAGCATCTCATCTAACCTATCGAGATAAGTCAAAACGGCCTTCCTTTTCCATTTTCTTTCCATTTTTAAAGCCCACTTTTTCAAGCAATTCTGAAAAACTGATTTATAACTTATATTATTCCCTATTTAATACTTATCTTAATCGGAATAAAAAACTACAACGCCTAATTTTAAGGTTATGCAAATAATATTCAACATCCATTATCACACCCTATTAGGGCAAAATATTTATGTCTGCGGCTCTAACCAATCATTGGGTAAATGGAAAACATCAAAAGCTTTAAAACTAAGTTATGCCAATAATGGCGACTGGACCGGGGAATGTAAGATCAACACATCTGATAAGTTGATCGAATACAAATATTTTGTACAGGATGAATCTGGCAATATTATTTGGGAATGGGGAGTTTCGAGAGAGCTCAGCATTAATAAGAAGGATAACAAGTCGGTTATCGTTATAACGGATAACTGGCGAGCTCCTTTAAACGAAGAAAAAATAATGTACAGCTCGGCATTTAGAAAGGTAATTATGAAACCTTCCAGAACGTTTAATCCTCCAAAAAACCAATCCGATCAAGCGCTGGAATTTAAAATTAATGTTCCCAGGATAGGGACCAACCACCGCCTGTGCATCATTGGCAATCAAAAGGTGTTAGGCAATTGGGATCTGGACAAGCCATTGCTGATGGGTACTGGCAACAACTTTCCGGAATGGTGTGCCTCGATTGATCTTAACAAAGTGGAGTTCCCGCTCAGCTACAAATACGCCATTTATAATTCAGACACAAAAAAAATTAGCACCATTGAAGAAGGTGAAGATAGACAAATAGGCCAGCCCGAAATTACCGAAAAAAAAATCACCTTCGTTAAACAGGACGAATCGTTTAAGTATCCGTTTGGCAATTGGAAAGGGGCGGGTGTTGCTGTCCCTGTGTTCTCACTGCGCAGCAAGGATAGTTTTGGAGTAGGTGAGTTTAACGATTTATTTGCATTTATCGACTGGGCGAAAAGTGTTGGAATGAAGATGGTGCAACTGCTCCCTGTCAACGAAACCATTGCTTCGCACAATTGGCTGGATTCCTATCCTTATAAATCAATCTCGGTGATGGCTTTGCACCCCCTCTATTTGAACCTGGGAAAGATGGGGAAACTCAAGGATAAAAAAATGATGGAAGGATTTGAGGCGCTAAGCAATAAACTGAATTCTGAAATTCACGTCAATTACCCTGAGGTATTACGGGCCAAAAGCGAGTATTATAAATTATTGTTCGACCAGGAAAAAGAAACTTTTTTCGACGACAAAGCGTACATCAGCTTCTTTAAAAAGAATAAAAAATGGCTTATTCCCTATGCTGCTTTCGCCTACTTGAGGGATAAAATGAAGAATCCCGACTTCAGGCAATGGACAGAGCACAGCACCTATGACGAAAAGGCCATATTGAAAATAAGTGCTGCTCATTCAAACGAATGGGATGACATTGCGGTTCATTACTTTATACAATATCATTTAGATAAACAGCTGAAGGAGGTAAGCGAATATGCCCGTAAAAATGGAGTTGTATTAAAAGGCGATATCCCTATCGGCATTAGCCCTAACAGCGTAGAGGCGTGGACCGAACCTCACCTGTTTCATCTGAACGGTCAGGCCGGCGCTCCTCCGGATGACTTTGCCGTAAAAGGACAAAACTGGGGCTTCCCCACTTATAACTGGGAAGCCATGGCCAAAGATAAATATAGATGGTGGATCGACCGATTGCAAAAAATGGCCGATTACTTTGATGCATACCGCATCGACCACATACTAGGATTTTTCAGAATATGGGAAATCCCCTCGGATGCCGTTGAAGGTTTAATGGGGCATTTTAAACCCGCATTGCCCATGACTGTGCAAGAGATTGAAAGTTACCACATTGTTTTCGATTACGAGCGTTATGTTAAACCATATATCAAACACCATATCGTAGAAGCGTTATTTAACGAACATGCCCCGCGTGTAATAAATGATTTTTTAGAGGATACTGGTCATGGTAATTATCAGCTGAAGCAAGATTTTGATTCGCAATTAAAAGTTAATGCTTATTTCCTACAAGGCATTGAAGAAGAAGACCTGAGCATTACCGACAGAGAAATAAGAGATGGCCTGTTTGATTTAATTTCCAACGTTTTAATCGTTCAGACTGGTGAGAACGAGTTTCATCCCAGAATTTGTGTACATAACACTTCTTCCTTTGCTGAGTTGGATGATCATACAAAAGGTCAAATGTCCAAATTATATTTTCATTTCTTTTATCAAAGGCACGATGATTTCTGGTACCACCAGGCCATGAATAAACTGCCTCAAATTATTGAAGCCAGCGATATGTTGGTATGCGGGGAGGATTTGGGAATGGTTCCCGATTGTGTGCCCCCCGTGATGGAGGCATTAAATATTTTAAGTCTGGAAATCCAGCGTATGTCGAAGAACTCTTTAATCAAGTTTGCCCATCCGGCTGATGCCCCATACTTATCTGTTTGCACTACCTCCACCCATGATATGTCAACCATCAGAGGCTGGTGGGAGGAAGATAAAGAATCGATTCAGGACTTTTATAACAACCAATTGGGCAACCATGGGGAAGCTCCTTTTTATGCCGAACCGGAGATATGTTTACAAATCATCACGCAACATATGTATTCCCCGGCCATGTGGACCATTTTCCCTATACAGGATTTGATAGCTTTGGACGGTGATTTAAGATGGCGGGAAACACATGAAGAACAAATCAACTATCCGAGCAATGTACGACACCGTTGGAGATTCAGAATGCAGCAAAGCATTCAAGAACTAAAGGAAGCAACAGACTTAAATGCCTTGTTAAAAAACCTAATAGAAGACTCGGGAAGAAACACTAAATATTGACACCATCGTTAATTGGCAAATAGGTATCAGTCAATGGGCAATCGTCTGTTTTAAATTGGCAATTTATCCTTACTGCAAAGATTTTTTGTCCTCAGATCCCTAGGATCAAACGGATTAATACAGCTTTGTTGTTTGCGGTATTCCCATGGAGAACCAAGAACCGTGTTCATCAGAATAACCTGAGGACAAACAGGTTAATTATCCATAATTCTCCGAATATGCCCATTCTTTTAATTCTCCAGTACCACTTTAGTCATGAACTCATCCATGGTTATCCTAATTTTTTTGGTTGGAACAAGGTAATTGTTGGCGATAATACAAAAGGCAGTTTTTTTACCCGATACAGTGGTTGCGTATCCACAATACCCCAACACGCCTTCAAAAGAACCACTCTTCCCAATTATCCGGCCTTCTAAATCAGGATGTTTAAACACACTTCGCAACGTACCCGATTCACCTCCCCTGGCCAACGATTCTGCATAAAAACTAAAGTTACCACTATTCTGATTCATCCAGTTCAGCAACTGTACCATACCCTTGGCTGAAACCAGGTTTTTAGGCGTTAAACCACTACCATCCCTCAGGCGAAAGCTATGGTTGAAATCTATTTTATCTTCCCAGAATTCACGTACGGCTAAATTGCCATAGTCCCATGTTGGTTGGCCTTTTAATTCTTTGGCTATAGTTAGCAGAAGCTGGTCGGCAAATAGGTTATTGCTTTTTTGGTTGACAACCTTGATAATCTCCGAAAGTGGTGGCGAATGATACGTGCAAATCGGGATATTTTTCTTTTCCTTTGACGCACCCACAGGTCTTTTTTCACCGATTTCAATCCCATTTTTGTTAAGATATTCTATCAAATCCTTTTTAAACGCTGCTCTAGGATCTGGCAACGCAGCCTTGATCTTAAATAATGAACGGTTCTTTGGTATTGAACCTTCTATCCACCACTGCTGCATCTTACCTATTCCATAAACATATGCGCTGTCGTTATTATGTGCAGCTGCCACAGCCTCACATCGAATTGAATATGGTTTAATATCAGGATCTATGGACACGACCCGGCACTTTGTTCCAACAGCTCCCGAACTCAAAGTAACCTCTGCGGTATTATCCCGCCAATTAAAACCCTGAGGGGAAGCACCATAATAGTTACCCATATCTTCCCATAGCCTGGGGGCGGAATAGCCGATTTGATCGGCTATCACATGAAGGCTTCCTACGATGGATTGAATGCCCGCTTTCTTCAGCCCATCTGCCACAGCCGAGAATATCATTTCGGGAGCGGTTTCCTCAAAATACCTGGAACCCAATGTTGGATCCCCATAAGACGTAACGATTAAATCACCGTACAACTTCGTGCCTTTCTTCTCTCCCCTGTAAAAAAAATCTGTTTGGTAGGTATAACCGGCACCCAAAAGCTCCAGCGCGGTTGCTGTAGTAACTACTTTAGTCAAGGAAGCAGGCATTAGGCGCAGATTCTCGCCTTGTGAGAAAAGAATTTCCTGCGTTGTTATTTCCTGAACTTTAATGGAGGTAATAGTTCCGTTATCATCAACATACAATTGAGCCCGGATGCTGTTTAGCGATATAATGAAAACAAGGATAAAAAGGGTTAACTTCATTGAATGGCTCCTATTTGTTCTTTCAAATTTTCAATAGACTTAACGCGTTTACTCATATAAAAAGAATATTGAATCAAACGTCTTTTGTCCACAGCCGCCGATTGCCCCTTCAAATCACCGAGAATATCCAGTCCTTCATCCAACCAATATTCCGCGGATTCATAGTCACTTAAAATTTCCGAGGCCAATGCCAGATTATATGCTGCCCTTGCCTTTACCTTCTTTTGGGAATGGTCAAAAACATATTTCCAGATCTTGATAGCCTCACCCCACTGTTCCTTTTTAACAAATTCAGCCGCCTGAATAAAATGATAGTTACCGGAAATATAATAACCTCTTTGTTGCGTCTCCCAATAAGGTGCTATATGGTTTGCCATTTCTGTTCCCATATACATGGCATGTTCCGCAAGACCATTTTTTAGCGTTGGCAATTTTAAGGCTACTGCATTTATATTCCCCCCATCACCATCCCACGAAATAGTATCGCGTTGGGTTTCCTGAAAAATTACGTCTTTGTTTAAATTGTCATATCCCCGCCATAAAATAGCCCCCGCCACATCCAAATAACCAAACAAGTAGCCATCATACATCCTCTTCACCTCAATGAATGTGCTATACATATTCTTTTCGAAAGCAATTACTGCCTGGGCATCATATTGCGCACATATATCATTCACCTGCTGCCAACTCATGGCACGATTAACCAAATTTTTATTTTCTTTCAATGGTTCGTCATGAAAGTATACTGAATCGAAAAATTGTCTTCCTTGTAACTCTTCTTTCAGTGCCGATAAGGTTAATGTAGCGTATTCTTCCAGCCAAATGGTATCGATACTTAACTTGGAGTCAATCGTTTTTACTTTGTGTACGTCTTTTCCCCTAAATGCTACTGAATTATCTACCAATACCACCGACTTAATTTCTGGTTGAACCGAGTGTTTGGCGGGCATCAATAAATCAATGTTCAAAGTTTGATACGTTGAACATGACGCAAGCAACAAAGTAATAAACAGTATTAATAAACCTCGAAATAACATAGCTGACTTTTAACGGGTAATATATTTGTTCCACAAAAAAAATGCCTAAGTATACATTTACGCAGACAAAACATCCCAAGTTATTTACTCATTTCCAGAATTTCGGTTACTGCTGCATCATTCAACCTGCGGAAGTAACCGATAGGACCAAATTGGCAGGCTTTCTCGCCCATGGTTTTAAAATGCTCCGCAGGAATATCAACGTCCGATAATTTGGAAGGCATATGCAAAGAATTGAAAAAAGACCGAATAGCATCAATTGTTTTTGTGGCAGCCGCCATATCTTCCCCCTCATCAATGCCAAACACATTTTTACCCAGGCGGACAAATTTAAAAGCATTGCGCTCGTTCAAAACAAATTTCATCCAATTGGGAAAAAGAATGGCCAGTCCGACTCCATGCGTCAAGTCATAAATAGCACTTACTTCGTGTTCGATCATATGCGTACCCCAATCACCCATCATTTTTCCCGTACCTGTCAGGCCATTCAATGCCAAACTTGAAGCCCACATTAAATTGGCTCTGGCTTCGTAATTTTCCGGTTCGTTAATAGCAATTGGCCCATATTTAATACAGGTTTTTAAAATTCCTTCCGCCAAGCTATCTTGCAGTTCCGTTCCACTATCCGGGGTAAAATATTGCTCAAAAATATGACTCATAATGTCTACCACACCGGAGGCCGTCTGCCACTTATTCACCGAAAACGTTAATGTTGGATCCAGAATTGAAAACTTTGGCTTCAGCAGTTCGCTATTTATGGGCAGCTTTTCTTTTGTATCATCGTTCGTGATTACCGAACCGCCATTCATTTCCGATCCGGTAGCTGCCAATGTTAAAATCGTACCAATAGGCACCGCACTTTCCGGTATGGCCTTGCGGGCATAAAAATCCCAAACATCGCCTTTGTAATCCACCCCTGCCGCAATAGCCTTAGAGCCATCAATAATGCTTCCCCCACCTACGGCAAGGATAAACCCAATATTCTTCTCCCTGCAAATATTAATACCTTCTTTAACGCTGGTTAGTCGCGGGTTGGGTTGAATACCCCCCAATTCTTCAATATGAATATCTTTCGCCCGAAGTTTGGTTTTTACAGCATCCAACAGACCGCTCTTAACTACGGAACCTTGCCCATAAGTAATTAAAACCCTGTCGCTATAAGTCAACACTTCATCTGCCAATTCGTTGATTTTGTTTTTTCCAAAAAGTATTTTGGTTCCGGCTTGATAATTAAAATTCTTCATAGTTCTTTTGTATTTGACTTGAACCCTACATTCGTTCTTTTTTTTAGTTCGCCTAAATTAATTAACCTTGAGAAGATTTCATAATTTCGAATGCCTTTATCAGCTATGTTTCACAAATTAAATCGTGTAACATATCGTTATCTTTGACGTATTACATTGAGGTTCTGTTTCTCTGAACAACTTCCCTTTGATCACAGACACAGATTAATTCGATTTGGGATCGAACAAAAATGAGATACTCAAGTTCATATCAATAGAATAGGATTTAATGGGAAATTCAATCATAATAGAATTATTGCAGAACACAGCGGTTTTACTGGCTTTTGCAATGCTCTACGGAAGTTTTTGGATTAAAAATGAGAACCATAAAAACAAAAGCAAAAAAATTCTTATTGGATTAATCCTGGGGGGAATTGGAATAGTGCTTATGTACACCCCATGGCATTGGGTACCCGGAATTACATTTGACACACGCTCCGTAATGCTTTCCATTTCCGGTTTGTTTTTTGGTCCTATACCTACTGCTATTGCCATCGCAATAACAGGTACTGCCCGATTAACCATTGGGGGTGATGGGCAATGGATGGGCATTTCTGTCATTATTTCATCGGGTGCTATAGGATTGTTATGGAGAACATACAGACCTCAATGGAAAACTAAAAATTACCTTTGGGAACTGTTAGGTCTAGGAGCCACGGTACACGCAACCATGGCTATCTGCACCATGCTGCTTCCCTCCGAAAAAATCATACCTACATTAGAAACCATCACAATTCCTTTAATTTTTATTTATACGCCGGCCACAATGTTACTTGGGTTAGTCATGCTCAAGCAATATAAAAACTGGCAAAACAGGTTGGCTCAATCAAAACTAGAGGAATCTGAAAGCCGATTGTTAAAAGTTTTTGAAAGTGGAAATATTGTATCCATCCAACTCAATACCGAGGGCAATATTACATACTGCAACGATTACTTAATGCAAATTTCAGGGTACGAAAAAAATGAAATAATAGGTAAAAACTGGTTTGACTGGTTTATTGCTGAAGAGGATCGAGCGAAAATTTATAATATATTTAACCGTAGTATCCATAACGACAATCCGTTTAAGAATCATGATAACAAGATTCTGTCAAAAACAGGTGAGCCCATATTTATTTCGTGGCACAACACACAATTTAAAGACGAATCCAATACCATTGTTGGTATTGCAAGTATTGGGGTAAACATTACCAACAACAAACTTTACGAAAACCAATTAAAAGAAAAAAACGAAGAAATAGAAATACAGAATATTGAATATAAACTCATTAACGAAAAACTTACGGAAGCCAAGGAAAAAGCGGAAGAAAGCGAGCGGTTAAAATCAGCCTTTCTTTCCAACATGAGTCATGAAATACGAACTCCCATGAACGGCATTTTAGGTTTTACTGATTTATTACAGGCACCGGATTTAACCAAAGAGCAGCAAACGGAATACATCAAAATTATCGAAAACAGCGGAAAGCGCTTGCTCAGCATCATTAATGACATAATCGATATCTCAAAAATTGAATCTGGATTAATGAAAGTAGTCATAAAAGATTGCAATATAAATGAACTGATTCAATATATCTATACTTTTTTTAAACCGGAAACAGAAGCTAAAGGCCTAACGCTTCTGTGTAAAAATGGCATAACTAACAACGAAGCAATACTACAAACCGATTGCGAAAAGCTGTATGCCATATTAACAAACCTGGTAAAAAATGCTATTAATTACACCGAAAAAGGACATGTAGCGTTTGGTTACGAACCCATTTCAGATAGCCATACCAAAACGATACAGTTTTATGTAAAAGATACAGGTATAGGCATCTCAAAAAAACACCGGGATGCTATTTTCGAACGTTTTATTCAGGGCCATACTATCCATAAAATGGCCCTTCAAGGAACTGGTTTGGGATTATCAATTACTAAATCATATGTCCAGATGTTGGGAGGGAAAATATGGCTGGAAAGCAAAGAAAATGTGGGATCCTCGTTTTTTTTCACCCTGCCTTGCAATGATTAACTTTACAGCAATTGCTCCCTGAAAATAATGAAAATTGTTTCCGGAAGCTATGCTCTATTATCGACACCACCGGCGATATAACCTGTGAGCCTATCCTATAAAATACACCAGATACAAATTCATTTTCAGAATCGAAGCTTTTTAACTTTCTTTGTGGGACAATAGAAACCACACATCTTCTATAATGACAAAAGAGAATACGGGAAATAAAATATCATCATCCTTAGAAAAATTTATACTTCATCTTCATCCAACCAAAATTGACAAGCGAGCTCTAAAGTTCAACCGCACCTTTGGTCTGGGCGGAATACTGGCATTGCTTTTTGTTATCCTGAGCGTGACAGGTCTGCTATTGAGGTTTTCATATATCCCAACCGTCCAGCATGCGTACGACTCCATTCTGGCTTTGCAAAACAATACGGTATTCGGACAATTCATCCGAAACCTGCATCATATTTCGGCCAAGCTGATGATTGTGGTTTCCTTCCTGCATTTGATACGTACCTATTATTCGCAAGCTATTTACCAAAAAAGAGCGGAGAACTGGATATATGGTTTGATCATGATGTTCCTGGTGATTGTTTCGTCGTTTACGGGATATCTTTTGCCTTGGGACCAACTGGCTTATTGGGCAGTTACCGTTATCACCCAGATTATAGAGTATATACCGTGGATCGGACATCCTATGGCCAATATGGTTCGGGGTAGCGACGTGGTGGATGGCAATACCCTTTTGAACTTTTATTCCCTGCACACGGGCATACTCCCGCTGGTTTTTATTTTTCTGATGAGTATGCACTTCTGGCTGGTCCGTAAGGCGGGGGGGGTGGCTTTACCAAAGCAAGATAAGATTGAAAAGGTACATGTGATCCCTAACCTAATCTGGTTAGAAATCATGGTGGCAGCATTGCTTATCGCCGGCCTCTTTGTTTTCTCTATTTTTTATCATGCCCCATTACTTGAACAAGCCAACCCATTAAACAGCCCTAACCCAAGCAAAGCCCCCTGGTATTTCTTGGGCGCCCAGGAATTGTTGTTACATGTACACCCGTTTTTTAGTGCGGTGGTATTGCCTTTTGCCGTGGCATTCTTCTTTTTCTACCTCCCCTATTTTAAATACTCCAACCTGAATATAGGCGTTTGGTTTAACTCGGCCCTGGGCAAGAAAATGACGATACACGCCGGCATATTTGCTTTTATTTTCACTTTTGTTTTGATTTATTTGTTGGAACATTTCCTCCACTTTGATTTATGGTTTGCCAGCCTGGGTAGCTGGTTCGCCACCGGACTGATTCCGTTCTTGATTTACACCTTGCCTATGCTCGGGTATTTAATATATTGGAAAAAGAAACATGGCGCCAAAACAGAGGAGTTGGTGATGACCATCACTACCATATTGATGTCATCGTATATAACTATGTTGCTGATATCTCTTTTGTTGAGAGGTAAGGGAATGTTGATGATTATCTAAAAATCTGATAGACTAAAATGAATTTCGACAGAAGAAAATTTATAAAGCGGTTACTCGTAGCTGCGGCATCCGTGGAAGGCTTCTTTTTAATTAAAGGAGGTGTCAGCAAAGTGGAACATGCCGACACAAAAAAAGAATTATTTAATGCAGGAAGAGTAGATTCGTTTAATAAGAACAAAACCTATCCTTTTATGACAGGTCATTTTTTTCTGAGACGATTCGAAGACGGGGGGTTCCTGGCCATGTCGGTCAAATGCACGCACTTGGGGTGTGTGGTCAACTCAAACCTCAAAACCGGCGGCTTCAACTGTCCTTGCCACCGATCGCAGTTTAACCGCTTTGGCGAGGTACTATCGGCGCCTGCCACCCGACCATTGGACACCTTCCCCATAAAAATTGAGAACGGGGAAATCTTTATCGACACCAACCATCCTGTGAAAAGAAAATCTTTTGAAAAATCACAGTTAACCTACGCATAATGGAGAATCGCAATAAAATAGAACGCATCAGTCTGATCGCCATTATCGTGGCCATTATTTCCATTCCCGCGTATACCGTAATCCGTACCTATAGCGGAGACGATGCAGAGCAGGCCCATGAAGCGACCTATGTGGGCAGGGAAACCTGCGTTGAATGCCATCTGAACGAATATAACGAATGGGTGGGTTCCGATCACGACAGGGCGATGGAACATGCCAACGACTCCACCGTGTTGGGCGATTTCAACAACCAGTCGCTCGATTACAATGGGATGACACATCGGTTTTATAAGCGCGACGGACGATTTTATGTTGAAACGGATGGGGAATCAGGCCAACTTGAGGAGTTTGAGATTAAATACACCTTTGGTTATTATCCCCTGCAACAATACCTGGTTGCGTTTGACAAGGGTCGATTGCAGACACTGCCTTTAACATGGAACTCCAAAGACAGTGTCTGGTACCACATGGCAGAGGAGATTTACACCAACGAAATTATTGAGAGCAACAACTGGCTGCACTGGACCAACCAGGCCCAAAACTGGAACGGTATGTGTGCCGATTGTCATTCCACCAACCTGGTGAAAGGATATGATGTGGAAACCGATTCGTACCATACAACCTGGAGCGAGATCGATGTCAGCTGTGAAGCCTGCCACGGCCCGGCATCAAAACACCTGGAATGGGCAGCCAAAGCCGAATATGCCCGCAATGAGCACAACAACTTTGGCCTGGTGGTTAAAACCAGCGGCATCGACAACAAGCAATATGTGGATTTATGTGTCAGGTGCCATACCCGCCGCGGCTCCGTTTCTGATTTTGTTCATAGCGCGGACATCTACAATCATACGATCCCCAACCTGCCAACAGGTGAAAATTACCATATCGATGGACAGATTCTGGACGAGGATTATGTGTATGGATCATTTACACAAAGCAAAATGTATATGCGCGACGTGCAGTGTAACGACTGTCACAATGTACATAGCACCAAACGATTATTCGAGGACAACAGGTTATGTACGCAATGTCATCGTGCAGATGACTATGATACTTATAACCATCATTTCCATAAAGGGTATGGAGAGGTTGGAGAAGCGGTTATTGCCGATGACGGTGTTACGTTCGAGGTAGGCGAAGGCACCCGTTGTATCAACTGTCATATGCCGGCCCAGTTTTATATGGGTGTGGATTACCGTAACGACCACAGCATGCGTATACCCCGGCCGGATTTAACCAAGGAAATCGGTACACCCAATGCCTGTAACCAATGCCATGCCGACCAAACAACGGATTGGGCGATTGATTATGTGAACAAATGGCACGGCATCGGCCGACCATCGCAATACGGAACCGTATTTAAGGAAGCTCAATCGGGAAGCCAGGAAGGGTTCGACGGTCTGGTACATATTTACAACGACGAGGTTTATCCCGAAATAATCCGTGCTACCGCCATTCACCTGCTCGGCTTGCACTATCAAAGCAAAGCTAAAGACATACTGATTGAAGCGTTACACAATTTTAACGGCCATATTCGTTATAATGCCCTGCAAAACCTAATACTGGACGACCAAAAATCATTGAATTCGGTATTGGATTTACTGGGTGACCAAACCAAGGCGATCAGGATTGAAAGCGCATCCAAGTTATTCGGAGTGCCTCAGGAACAAATTCCGGCCAAGTATAAAAAAGCTTTGGACAAGGCCAAAGATGAATATCTGGAGGCCTTGAAATACAGTGCCGATTTCCCTACCGGCAAGTTTAATTTGGCCAACTTTTATTACAACGACAAGCAAATAGATAAAGCTGAAAAGTTCTACAAAAAAGCGTTGGAGCAGGATGCTGAACTACATACCATAAAAATCAATCTGGCATTATTATACAACAGCAAGGGTGAACCTAAAAAAACAGAATTATTGCTGAAAGATTACCTGAAGCATATGCCGGAGGACGGAAACACCATGTTCACCTATGCCCTGTTTTTATCGGAACAACAAAGATATGACGAGTCGATGGACTGGCTGTTAAAAGCTTCGGAATTTTCACCGCAAAACCCTCGTATCATGTACAACATCGCAATGATGTACGATTTCCGGAACAACAGTCGCGATGCCGAAAAATATCTTAACAAAGCGATTGCCATTCACCCGGATGACATGAGTTATTATATAGCCATGCTCAATCTGCACATGAAATACCAACAAAAGGACAAATCGAAAGAAATGGCCAGAATCATATTAAACAAGTTTCCTAACGTTCCTGACAAAGCGCAAATTGAAGCAATATTACAACAATAAGCGTGCAACGGCAGCGAAATAAATACGCCCGGGATGACGGGGTATAAGATCTTAACCGTCATCCCGGGGATTTAAAACGCCGTGCCAGGGAAAGCCTACTGCATAAGTTACCATACTCCGTAAAGCGCCCAAATATGCGCAACGATTATCGTTTTAACCATCTGTTAACTTTTGTTTTTCGGGCTTTTTTGTTTTCTTTAGGCCGCATTATTGGCCACCATACAATGTGGTGAAAACATAGATAAATATGCAATAATTTATTGTCCGGACAGTTTAATTAAAGTAAACAATTTTAATAACCATGATACGTACCAACCTGATTTTGCTTTTTGCCGCTGTATTATTCTCGGCAGGTGCCATTGCGCAGTCCACCCATAACCTGGTGACTATTGGAGACAAAAATTATACAGTTGAAGAGTTCGATTTCATCTACAACAAGAACAACAACTTTTCCGAAGAGCCCAAATCCAAAAATGAATATATCGACCTGTTTGTCAACTACAAACTAAAAGTACACGAAGCTTGTGCACAAGGTCTCGACACTTTACCTTCCTTCACCAAGGAATTTAACTATTATAAAGATGAACTGGCCAAGCCGTACCTATCGGATAAAAAAGTGACAGATCAACTCATCCGGGAAGCTTACGACAGGTTAAAAACGGAAGTGAACGCGAGTCACATTTTAATTAAACTGCCCCCTTCCCCATCGCCCGAAGACACCTTAAAAGCTTACGAGAAAATAAGTTCCATCGTTGAGAAATATAAAAACGGAGATGACTTTAACGAGTTAGCCGCACAATACTCCGAAGATCCTTCGGCCAGGAAAAACCAGGGCAAAATAGGATATTTCAGCGGATTTATGATGGTATATCCATTTGAATCGGCGGCGTATAACACGGCCGTAGGTGAAATTTCGCCCATTACCCGGACCTCCTTTGGATACCATGTGGTAAAAGTTCACGACAAAAGAAAAAACCGTGGCGAATTGAGAACTGCCCATATTATGCAAATGTTTCCTCCTGACTCACCGGAAAAAGTGATCGCCGAAAAACGGGCAAAAATCGATTCGGTACATCAGCTGGTTTTAAGAGGAGATGATTTTGCAGCCCTGGCCAAACAGTTTTCCGAAGATAGAAACAGCGCCAACAACAACGGTGAACTGCCCTGGTTTGGAACAGGCAGGATGATACCCGAATATAGTGAGCCTGCTTTCAAGCTCGATTCTGCCGGTAGCATCTCAGAGGTTATCCAAACGCCTTATGGATTCCATATCATCAAACTACTGGAAAAAAGAGGGGTTCCACCTTTCGATGAGAAGAAGGAAGAAATAAGCAACAGAATAGCCAAAGACGAAAGGGCCTATCAGGGTAAAAAGGCAGTCGTTGCCCGATTAAAGAAAGCGTATAACTATTGGCAAGACGATACGCTTTTGGAACAAATTAAAACAAAAGCGAAGGACAGCCAGCTGTCCGATGATGCGTTCTTTTCTGAATTTGAGAATTCCGGGGTCAATGTAGCGACCATGAACGGTTGGGATTTTACGGTATCTGCGTTTATTGCAAAACTAAAGGAGAACAGACAATTTACCCAACCCAGAAGGGCAAGCCTGATTGACAAACTGTCTGAAACAATCCTGGAGGATGAAATACTTGCCTTTGAGAAATCAAGATTGGAAGACAAATACCCCGAGTATAAATATTTGTTGAACGAATATCACGATGGCTTGTTGATATTTGAAATCAGCCAAAAAGAAATCTGGAACAAAGCCATTGAAGACAGCACAGGAATTGAATCGTACTACGCTGCTCATCAGGCAGATTATTTTTATCCCGAGAAAATGGAAGGCAAGATCTTCTTGACAAACGATAAAAAAGAACTGGGTGCGGCCAAAAAGTTGATGGCCTCAAATAATATCACAGCGGATTCATTGAAACAGCTGTTTCCTGATGCCAGGGTTATAGAAGGAACGTTCCATAAAGGCGAATATAAAGCGTTGGACAAGCAATTGTGGAAGGTGAAAAAATCGGAGGGAAAGATCGATCCCGACTATAAATACCTTTGGGGAGCCGGGCAAAAAATCGCCAAAAAACCCAAAAAACTGGAAGAAACCAGAGGTCAGGTAATTGCGGATTACCAAACCCAAATAGAAAATGAATGGTTAAACAAACTTAAAGCCAGGTATGTTCCTACGGTGAATAAGAAAGCATTAAAATACAGCAAAAAAGTAAAAAAGAAATAATGAAACCGGTATGGCCGGGGCAGATAATTGGGCACATCACCTGTCCCGCCCAAAGCGGGAGGTGCGCCATTAAAGTCCGAACTGGTTATCCGCGTTAAGCTAATTTATTAGAGTATATGAAAATCCACATTCGGTTATTAGTTGCAGCAATCCTTTGCTTTAGTGCCTGTAAAAACGTGGCACCGGACGAAGATGACGTGCCATTGGCTAAAGTAGACAACCGGATATTGACTCTATCGGAACTGGAAAAAGCCGTCCCTGGCAACCTGAGCAAAAACGACAGCATCGCCTTTACCCAGAACTATATCAACCGATGGGTTAAATCTGCCCTTTTATTGCGTAAGGCCGAACTAAACCTTACGCCCGAGGAAAAAGATGTGGACCAGATATTAAGCGATTACAGAGCATCTTTACTGATTCATCGGTACCAACAGAAACTCTTGCTTCAAAAATACGTGCCTCTGATTTCATCTCAGGAAATTGAAGCGTATTATAACAAAATGAGCGAAAACTTTAAGCTCGACAGAGATATTATTCAGGGTGTTTTTGTGCAAGTTCCGCTCAATGCGCCTAATTTAAGTGACGTTAAAAAATGGTACCGATCAGATGATAGCGACGATTACGTTAAACTGGAAGAGTATTGTTTTCAGAATGCGCAAAAATTTGACAACTTCGTGGACAGGTGGGTTACCGTTGAAGAGATTAACGAACTGCTGCCCTTGCCTTTTCCTCAACACCCCATGTTTTTGGATTACAATAAATTTTACGAAACATCAGACAGTACTTCCCATTACCTGGTATCGATAAGGGCTTTTCACAAAGAGGATGATATTGCGCCGGTCAGCTTTGTTGAAGAGAAGATTAAGGCCATCTTGCTCAATAAAAAAAGGATCGAATTCATTAAAAACCTCGAAGAAGAACTATACGACGAAGGGTTAAAACAAAAGGTAATAAAATTCTACTAAAAAAGGTTGCCCATAAAGAGCAACCTTCTGTATTTATTAAAACCTAACCGTTCGTTTAACTTAAATTTCACTGTCTGAGTCTGTGTCTGATTTCGCTTTTCTTCCGGTAATTAATTTGCCGTATTCTTCAATCAAAACATTCATCTGATTTATCAACGAATCATATGATTCATTGCCATTGAGCGTTGCATGCGCCTTGATGTGATTCAACATGGTTTTATATTGCGACATCATCCCGTCCCTGATCTCTTTTACTTTCACGTCCGGATTCCCGGCTGTTTCCTGCACGCGTGCCAAAAAACGATCGTTAAAAAGTTTGTTCGAGGTGTCTAGCTCATTCAGCCAGGCCTGTTGTCCCAGGGTTTCAACTGCATGCACCAATTCTTCCTCCGAGCGCCACTTTTCCACCAAATCATTTAACATACTGGTTTCGGCTCTATAGTTCATACGAGCAGCTCCGGTATATGATTTCAAGGAATCCTTTAGTATTATGGCTGCCTCTTTCTTTTCCGGCTCGTAACTATAAGTGTAAGCTTCCACCAAAGTAGAAATACCAACAAAGTCTCTGTCACGGCGACCATCCAAATCAGCTATCTCTTCCGTTAAGATACTTCCTTGTTTTTGTTTAAACACTTCGGTAAGCCGATCCTGGTTTTGTTTTAAAGGAAGGTATTGGGCTTCAATTTGAATCCGGATCGGTTCATGTTTTTCAATAATAGCGAGTAAATCAGTATAAAACTGCACAAACTCGCTATTCCTGAGGCTAGTTAACTTTAAATTTAGAATCATAAGGTATTTGTTTAAAGTTAGATGATAATAAAGTGTCATTAATATAAAATATTATACTGATAATATCAAACAATATCCCATAATTTTTATATATATCCGAAAAACCGGCACGGTGGAAATCTTCGTTCCTGCCATGGACCAAAGCCTTCAAGTGAAATAATAAAAGACCAAAGACTGCCCGTCTGATGTCACGCAATCCTAAGTACACGGGATGGAGGGTGTGTCGGGGATCCACCTGCCAGAAACCGCCTCCCGTTGACGAAAACCTCCTGCAAGGTGCAGCAAGCCTTCCCCGCGTGACGGAAATGTCTCGCAGCAGGCAGGAATGCACCTCCATTTGAAAAAGAGCACCCGCAACCTGCAGGACAGTTTCACCACCTGACGAACACCTCACGCAACCTGCAGGAAGGTTTCTTTAATTAAAGACATGTTACGGTATGGCACAGAACATTCTAATTAATGATTTAGGTTCACTAATGTCCCATTAAAATTGGAACGTTATTAAAAGTAAATAAACATGGCGCATTAAACGTATTACGTTCTTTGTCATTTTGAAATTTAGTTTTAGCAAAGAGGTCTCGAAGATGTGTTTTGACGGTCAAAGATATACTCAAGATTTGCAAAACTTCATATGTGCTTCTATCAAGTTACATGTCCTGCCGGACGGTGGCTTACAGGCAGTATGCACATATGGCAACATAGTTTTGAATCCGAACGGCATTTTTTGGTAGTCCGCCGGAACTTTTTAATTTTCAGATGTTGTTTTAACCCGGATTATGCATTAGCACTTCGTCGTGAACATTGAAAGTGCAATAAAATCTTCAGGCTAATAGAAATGCAGCTTTCAAGTGCAGCCTAATAGGCATGGGAAATGTCAGTAAAATAAATATAGGCAGAACAAAAATAACAATGACCCTTCCTGAGTTCATACTGATATTGATTGAGGTGCGTCCAAAGACTCTACATTTATCATGTACAATATAACAGAATATATTGAACGCTCTGCTAGAGATCAATCATGGCCTTCATCACACCATCCTTATAACTGGCAACCAAATCAAAGGCCTGCTTTGAATCGACAAAGGAGAAACGGTGGGTTGGCATATTGCTAACGTCTATGTTTTCGTTGGCTAACAATTCCAAGGCCTCTTCCACTGTTCCATTTTGGCGACGAATATTCATAACAGTGACTTCTTTATGGCGTCCTTTACTTACAGGGAGGCGCCAATGATCGAATTGAGGAATTCCTATCAGCATCAAAATTCCACCCGGCTTTAATAAATCAAAGGCCTGTTCAACCGCCTCCTGTTTTCCACAACATTCAAACACAAGGTCTAAACCTTGAGGCTCCAGATCTAAAATTTCTTTCACCACATCCTTTTCATCAATATTACCTGCATAATGCGCCCCGGAATCCATAGCAATTTGAAGTCGTTCATTAATCTTATCACTCACAAAAACCTTAGAGGCCCCTTTTGTCAGCGCAGACAATAACACACTCATCCCTATGGGACCAAATCCTAAAATGCCCGCTTTTGCATTTTGTATCGGCATTGCCCTATTCACTGCGTAAAGACCAATAGCCAGCGGTTCCGAGATGGCCGCCTGATCATAGGTCATACGATCTGGAATAGGTAAACAAGAAGTTTCGGGCATCACAATAAATTCTGACAAGCTACCAGCGGCTTGTCCCGGACATCCAAGAAATTTTAGTTTACGACAGGTATGAGGCCTTCCACATTTGCATTGGTCACACTCAAAACAAGGCATGGCAGGTTCAATTGCCACCCGATCACCTATTTTCACATGAGAGACTGAAGCGCCCACTTTCTCAACGATACCAGCACACTCGTGTCCCACGGAAAAAGGATACGACACTACCTGATCGCCTATTTTTCCTGATACATAATAATGAACATCAGAACCACAGACAGCTACCACCTTTAAACGTATCAGCACATCATTATCCCTGCGCAACAACGGGATAGGTACTTCCTGCATTTCCATTTGTCTGATACCGGTAAGATTCATTGATTTCATAAATAGTTTCTTTAAAAATGTAACATCGCGTTATCGTTTTCTTAATCGGAAAAGATATTTATTAAAAATCGGAAAACAAAAAAGGTAGCGTTAAAACAAAGTTTACCCCCACCTTTCTTATTTAAAGAAAAACTTACCACTAAAAAGTGATGGAATAAAAAATCATAACCATCTAATTTAACTTTATATTGATAAAAGCTAAATTATAAATGATTAAAAGAAATAATGGCTGTTGGAGAAACAATTCAGCCAACACCAATCATTAAACCCGGATTATGTATTGGAGGTTTGTCATGAGCATGGCAAGTACAATAAAACAAGGCATTACCCAAACGAGGCATCCCTTTCCCGATTACTTTCGGGAGCATCGTTCTGGTGGGTTGAAGTGATGCAACGAAGTGTCTTGTTTTAAAGCAATTTCAATGGGTAATAGAATTTCTAATGCATATTGCGGGTTAAATGTTTATGCTAAAATCTTTCCATTAAACCTTATACTTCCCGCTGAATAATATATATTTGCAAGTGATGATAAAAAGAGGAACGAAAATTGGTAAATCAATCCCTGATTATGACTTTCTCAACAATCAGTTACTTATTAAATATCAAACAATTAGAGATTAAAACAAAAATAATGCACAAAACAACCATTTTATTGATTGCCACCATATCCACTATCCTATCTTTTAGTACTCCCCTGCTAAGCCAAAAAAATGTAATTGATGAAGTGATTGCCGTTGTGGGCGACAACGCCATATTAAAGTCCGATGTCGAATACCAGTACCAACAAGCTGTCATGCAAGGCGCATCGGCCAAAGGCAATTTAAAGTGTACACTTTTCGAACAACAGTTGATTCAAAAGCTGATGTTGAACCAGGCCGTATTGGACAGCGTGGAAGTGAGCGAGAACAACGTGATAAACGAAGTGGACCGCCGGATGAACGAATTTATCAGCAGGGCCGGCGGACGCGAAAAACTGGAAGAATGGTTTAACAAATCCGTACTGCAGATTAAAAAGGAACAAATGACCGTAGTCCGCGACCAAATGTTAACCGAAAGCATGCAACGTACCATTACCGAAAACATTGAACCCACGCCATCGCAGGTACGCGCTTATTATCGTAAAACACCGCAGGACAGCCTGCCCATGGTTCCGGTACAGTACGAGATTCAAAAAATTGCCGTATACCCCAGAATCGACCAAAAAGAAATTGACCGCGTTAAAAGCCGGTTAAGGGATTTCCAAAAGCAGGTGGCCGAAGGAAGGGATTTTGCCACTCTTGCCGTATTGTACTCCGAAGATCCGGGCAGTGCGACCAGCGGCGGCGATCTCGGATGGAGTACGCGCAGTACCTTTGTGCCCGAGTTTGCCAACGTGGCTTTTAACATGCAGGAAAAAAACAAAGTGTCCAAGATTGTTCAAACCGAGTTTGGGTATCACATTATTCAATTGTTAGACAGAAAAGGAGAGCGTATCAACGTTAGACATATCTTGTTGAAACCCAGAGTTTCGAGTGACGCCAACAAAGAAGCTGTTTCCAGATTGGATTCCATATCTAATTTAATCGCTGAGAAAAAATTGAGTTTTGAAGAGGCTGCCTTGTATTACTCCATGGACAAAGATACCAGGAACAACGGCGGATTAATGGTAAATATGCGCTCGCAGTCTTCTAACTTTGAACTTTCGGCCATACAACAACCACAATTGGCAAAAGAACTTCAAAAACTGAAGGAAGGAGAAATATCAAAACCTTTTAGTATTAAAGACGACAAAGGACACGATGTGTATGTTATCATCAAACAAAAAAGAAAAATAGCTCCTCACCGTGCCAACCTGAAAGATGATTACCAGCTGGTACAAAACATTATGACAGAAAAAAGACGTCAGGATGCCATTGATGACTGGATAAAAGAAAAGCAGCTGGATACGTATATCACCATTCATGACGATTGGCGGGACTGTAATTTTGAGTTTAAAAATTGGATTAAGTAATTATTTTACCTATTTTGTTTGGCAAATTATAAAAGTGTAGGAGGATGAGTATTACCGGGGAAAGCAAAATAGGACTTTTAATTTTATCGATTATCATTTGTGCTTCCTGTGCAAGGGAAGCCTATAACATATCTTTGAACGGGGTAATTGTGGACGAAGAAACCAATTGCCCCGTACCTCTTTCTTCCGTAAGGTGCTATTGTTTGTACCAGCATAATATCGACGAGTCGGCTACCCAAAAGCTAGATACCCATACCGACAGTTTGGGGCAGTACCAGTTAAAATTTAACAAAGGGTATAAAATAACCATGTCGATCGAAGCCAAGGATTATGTGGACAAATTTGTACAGTTTAAACCCTACAACGGTCATACCCCCGATACTATATATCTGAAGCGTAAACTTGTGTTTCAAACGTCTGCCGCTTCTCCGACGACCATACAACAATAAGCAGTCGCGAAAGTATCAAAATCTATGGTTTTGTAACATTTGCGAGGGTATTCCAAAAACATTCCGTGTTAGAATTTGATTTTTCTCAGAATAATCAGTTTGATCCCACGACCATTGAGCAATGACCTTTTTAAAATTTGGCCTGATAATTGATTTCAACAAATCTGTTTGTTATTCTATCAACATGAATGAAAGGTTAGGATATCGGTTCACCCAAACAAATTATACTTATCCAAAATTGTCATTAGGTTGCACCTCAATGCCAATTGGATCAAGAATATCTAAACCTCGCTTCATAAAAGCAAGGTAAGATTTTCTATCCCATAGCCATCGGGAAGGCTTTCGACTGCTGACATTAAGGAATTTGAAGAATTCCGAATGACAGATCCCGGCTTATATTCATAATTGCCCTATTTAGGGATGGGATAATTTTCGTAATTTGGGTATTACTGCTATTTTTGCCGCATTAATAAAATTTATAGCTCGGTAATTCTAATGCATATATCAAATCGCATTTTCAAGATCATCATTTTAGCCTCTGTATTTTATACGGGAATTGTTTCCGGGCAAAAAAAAGTAATCGTCAATAATGCCGACAGCTTAAATTATGATGAAGCTATTTACGGGAAAGACGTGCAGGTGTTGATCGGCAATGTAAAATTCACCCACGAGACCGCCGTCATGTTCTGCGATACGGCCTATCGGTACATTCTCGATAACAAAATTAATGCAAACGGAAATATCCATATCATCCAAAACGACACGCTCCACCTGTATGGCAGAAGGTTAAACTACGATGGAAATACAGGTTTGGCCCAGGTCCGCGAGGATGTTCGTTTGGTTAATAAAGATGTGGTATTGACCACGGACTATTTAGACTACGATCGGGTAAACAATTTTGCCTACTATTTTAACTTTGGTAAGATTGTTAACAAAGAAAATACCTTAACCAGCAAAAAAGGTTATTACTACCCAGCTACTGACCAGGTCCATTATAAGGACAGTGTTGTAGCAACTAATCCTAAATACATCATTAAATCTGATACATTAATTTACCATACCGAAACAAAAGTTTCTAATATTGAAGGCCCCACTTTTATTATCAGTGATAGCAACACCATATATGCCGAAGCTGGTTACTACGACATGCAACACGATGTGGCTCTTTTAAAGGAAAATGCCTATGTTGAAGGAGAACAACTGTTAAAAGGAGACACTATTTATTACGATAGGGCGAGCGGCTATGGCGAGATATTTAACAGCATGGAGCTGCACGACACCACCAATAATCTGATCATTAAAGGGGATTACGGTTTTTACAACGAGATAACCCAGGATGCCCTGGCCACTTTAAATGCAGAGTTATTGCAGATTTATAATAAAGATACCCTTTTTCTTCACGCTGACACCTTACAGGCAGTGCCTCTGGAAGATGGCGAGCAGAAACTGATAAAGGCTTATCGAAAAGTAAAATATTTTAGGAGCGACATGCAAGGCCGTTGCGATTCCATGGTGTTCGATTCCAGGGACACCACCAACACTTTTTACTACGATCCTATTATGTGGTCGATGGGCAACCAGCTGACGGCGGACGTGATAAAGATGTACACCAAAAATGAGGTGCTTGATAAAGTGGACCTGATTGACAGATCATTTATCATTTCGGAAGAAGATACAGGTCGTTACAACCAGGTTAAAGGAAAGCTCATGACCGGATACATACGGAACAATGAAATATACAAGATTGATGTAAATGGTAATGCGCAGTCGGTATATTTCCCCAAAGACCGGGAGTATGTTATTGGCGTGAACAGAGCCGAATGCAGCAATATGACTTTATATCTGACTCAGCGCATGGTAGACCAAATTACCATGCGCGTATCTCCAAACGGGAATATGAACCCTCCTTATTTAGTCCCGGATGAAAACTTAAGGTTGGAAGGATTTTATTGGCTCGATGCCTTCAGGCCCAAAAGCAAGGAAGAAATATTTTTCTGGGAAGAACTCCCCACATTCGATCGCGGCGAAAACCGTTCGGAATATGATTTGGATGATACCTACGAAGAGTAGGATCAACATTTTAAGTTTACACGAAACTGGCGTGTAAAATGGAATTTTTCGCAAGCAATACTTAAATTTACTTGGGAACTCCATACAATAACTATAAAATTCCATATGAAGAAACTACACCTTATCTTAACTGCGCTACTCATTTTAACCTTAAATGCATTCTCTCAAATTACTTTTGAACCAGGATATTTTGTCAACCAGAAAAATGATACCGTACAATGTTTTATCAAAAATATGGACTGGAAAAATAATCCAGATAAATTTCAGTATAAAATAGGTGAAAATGGTGCCATAAAAATAGCGACAATTAACGATACCAAGGAATTCCACATTAATAATCACTCAAAGTACGAAAGTCACAAAGTAAACATCGACCGATCCACTGACAATATTGAGGAACTAGGAATTTCGAATGAACCACAATATAGCGAAGAAACTCTTTTTTTAAAGTTACTTGTAACCGGTAAAGTTAAACTATATGCCTACGAAGACAGGAACCTAAACCGTTATTTCATAAGCTCATCTACTACCAAAGTGGAACAGCTTATATATAAGAGGTACCTGCTTCAAGGTAAAATAAGCTACAATAAAAAGTTCAAACAGCAACTTTTTACTTTGCTAAACGATCCTCAGATTGACAGAAAAGATATAATCAACTTAGATTATGAAAGAAAGGATCTTATAAAATTAATCAATCAATATAACGGCAACGAAGAAAGCACCCCAAAGGATCGTTCCAACAGAAAATCTAAAATATGGATTAGTTTAAAAGGCGGAATAAGTTTTTCAAACATAACAATGAGAAACAAAAATTTTTCAAGTTCATACGAGCACAACAATTCTTTGGGTTATAGATTTGGTGCAGCCTCCGAACTACCGTTGCCTTTCAACAATAACAAATGGGCCATTATCGTAGAACCAACATTGCGCTTTATGGATTCCAAACTGGAAGTTGATCAAGAATTGAACCATATAAAATATAATTCACTTGAGGTTCCTATTGGGATTCGCCACTATTTTTATGTTGGTGAAGAAAAGTCCATATTTCTCAACGCCATGTATATATTCGATACGCCTTTAAATTCTAATATCCTTATTAATCGGTTTAATAACGTGAATAATATAAATGTAAACGTAAATACGGTTAGTAACTTTGCTGTGGGAGCAGGATTTTTACTTGGTAAGTGTAGTGCAGAAGCAAGATATGGAATTAACAGGCAACTAACAGGAGATTATATGACGTGGGATACCGATTACAATGAACTCTCCATTATTATTGGACTAAAATTATTTTAAAATAAAAAAAGGCCTGCAAAAATTGCAAGCCCTATATTATTTTATTCACTGGCGACCGTGTCGCCTACATGTTCATACCGCCACAAACATGAATAGTTTGTCCGGTTACATAAGCTGATAAATCGGAACCCAGGTATACGCATGTGTTGGCAACATCCTCCGGAGTGCCTCCTCTTTTTAATGGAATACGACCTTCCCAAGCCTTCTTCACATCATCCGGCAAAGCCCCTGTCATTTCGGTAATAATAAATCCGGGGGCTATTGCATTATGTCTGATTCCTCTGGCGCCCATTTCTTTGGCAGCAGATTTTGTGAACCCGATAATACCGGCTTTGGAAGCAGAGTAATTACATTGGTTGGCGTTACCGGAAACACCTACCACAGAGCTCATATTGATAACGCTACCTCCGGCTTGCTTCCACATGATTGGCTGAACCGCTTTGGTAAAATTAAATACCGATTTCAGGTTAACAGAGATGATGATATCCCACTGCTCTTCCGTCATTCTTTTTAGTGCTCCATCCTTAGTGATACCCGCATTATTTACTAAAATATCAACACGTCCAAAATCTTCTTGAATCTCTTTAACCACGCGCTGTGTATCTTCATAATTGCTGGCATCCGAAGCATAGCCTTTTGCTTTAACACCCAAAGCGTTTAGCTCTTTTTCCGTTTCTTCGGCAGCCTCGTTGATGGCTAAATCAGTAAAAGCTACATTACAACCATTTTTAGCGTAAGTTATCGCGATGGCTTTACCGATCCCTCTCGCCGCACCGGTAATAATTGCAGTTTTTCCTTCTAATAATTTCATTGTCAAAGTTTTTATAGTAGAAATTTGTTCTCATTTTTATTAAATGACTGACAAATGTAATAATTTATCGTAGAAATAATAGTTACGCGGCCACTTGAAGTTATTCAGGCTTCATTTCATATAAAATTAGAATTTTTTACCGATCAGTTCCATTGCTTTTCCGGCTTCCATCCGAATATGGATATCTGTAATTTGGTTTGTGAAATTGGATACTGTCGGGTTGATCTCGATAATGGTGGCTCCTTTTCTTTTGGCTTCCCACGGCACCTGGCACGCGGGCATCACCTCACCGGTTGAACCTATTACCAAAACCACATCGGCGATTCGCGCTGCATCAAAACTTTTATCATATGCTACCGGAGGTATTCCTTCGCCAAAAAATATAAAATCAGGTTTTAAAAGTCCGCCACATCTATCGCAAGCAGGAGGTATTTTTCCCAGGTCTATGCCGGAAGCAGCAACCGAATAGCCACATTTAGTACATTTCAGGTTTTGAGAGTTACCATGAAACTCATAAACCTCTTTGCTCCCTGCCTTGAAGTGTAAGTCATCGATATTCTGCGTAACTATGGCCTTGATGATTCCCAATGCTTCCAGTTGGGCCAAAACGATATGTGCCTGATTAGGTTTCGCATCCGTAAAAAAATCATAAAATATTTCCCGGATGGCATTCCAGGATTGCTCCGGATTGCTGAAAAAATAATCCAGCTCCAACAAACGTGGGTTATACCTGTTCCAAATTCCGGCTTCCCCCCTAAAAGGTGGAATGCCACTTTCCACACTGCACCCGGCACCAGTGTAGGCAATCGCAAATTTTGATGCCTTTAAGAGCTCTGCTACTTGTTCGATTTTATTACTATTACCATCTGATTTACTTCGCATGTTCCAATTATTACATTTAATTTAACCCATAATTACAAGGATCTTCACGAATTAAAAACCATTGCATAATTCACGATTACCGAAGATAAACACATTCGCGTTAATTACAGAAATTCGCGTTAAAAAAAACGTTAACCTAACTTTTTTTGAACCTTTTCCTTTATGTCACGTACATATACATCAAAAATCCCATTTCTGTTTCTTGATTTCATCATTGAATTTATGACAAAAAAAAACAGCTTACGACTAAGAATTTTCCTTAGCGTTATATTACCTCTTTTAGTAATTCTTTTGTTGGCTTTCTTTTTTATTGGCTTTCAGTTTAATAATTTCACAAAAGAAAACGCTGTCAGCGGCACCCGGAAGGTTGCTCAGCTATACTCCACGCGCGTATCGGAAAGTTTAAACAAAGATTTGTTCATGGCGCGCTCCCTGGCACAATCCATACAGTCCTTGCATAAGCTTGATCGTAGAGAGAGAATTCAGATTTCCGATCAGATTATTCACTCATTAACCATCAATAACCCCAGTTACAAAGGCACCTGGTATAACTGGCAACTTTTTACCCTGGACAACAGCAGAACCGCAACCTACGGTAGATTGAGAAACACTTACTTTAACCACCAAGGGGAAATAACCCAACAAACGGATACACTGGATATGGACGGGGAAGATCCCGATGGGCTGTACCACACCATACACAAACTTAACACGGAATACGTTACCAATCCATACTACGAAGATTACGAGGGTAAACTAAAAGAACCCATCATGGAAACTAGTGTTTGTATTCCGCTGAAACACAACAATACCTTTTTAGGGTTAGTTGGGTTCGATCTTGAATTAACCAGCTACCAAGCGTTATTTAAAGACCTGGAAACATCTAAAGGTGGAAATGCGATTTTATTTTCTAACAACGGGGATATCATCGCGTCGAAAAATGAAGCCTGGCTGGGAAAAAATATTATGGATTTACAGCACGGTTTTAAAACAACAGACGATCTATTCGAAAGAATGGGCGAAGCAGGAACGTTTACCCACGAATATGAAAGCGATAATGGGAATGACTACTTCTCCTATTCAAAAATAAACATTGGTGACTGCCCAACCCCGTGGGGATTGGCCTACAGTGTCCCCACAGAGGTGGTAATGGAACAAGCCAACCAGTTAAAATACATTCTGATGGCAGTATTGATTGTATGCATAGTAATTATCCTACTCATTTTACGACGGTTGGTTAAAAACATCCTTACCCCCATCCTTTCCGCGTCAATGTTTGCGGCAGAAATAGAAGCCGGGAATTTAAAAGCCGCGGTTTCCTACCATAGAAACGACGAAATAGGTGAAATGGTAAAGTCGTTACAATCGATGGGTCAACGTTTTAATCGTGTGATCAACAGCATCGACAATATTTCAGAAACCATCGACCATACATCCCATCAAATTGATGTAGAAACATCGAAATTAGCGGAAAGCGCCTCAGAACAAGCTGCCGGCATGGAAGAAATTACCACATCCATGGACGAAGTGATGGATAGCGTCAAGGCCAACACGGGCTATGCTGTAAAAACGGGGCAGATATCAGAGGAAGCTGCCAAAGAAATTACCAAGAGCCTCAATACGGTTAGAAAGGCCAACGATTCGATGCTGGAGGTTACCGATAAAGTAAATGAGGTAAAAGACATTGCCGCCCAAACCAATATTCTTGCCCTAAATGCGGCGGTGGAAGCTGCACGTGCAGGCCAAAGTGGAAAAGGTTTTGCGGTAGTGGCCAGCGAGGTTCGCAAGCTGGCGGAACGTATAAAAATATTAACTGACGAAATTGAAATATTGGCCGAAGTAGGTAGAAACAACTCTAATGAAGCCACCAGAAAGCTAGAGGCGATAGCTCCGGAAATTGTCAAAACCGCTGAATTGGTGCACCTTATTGCTGAGGATTCGGAAAGCCAAAGTGTGGCCGTCGATCAGATCAACTCGGGTTTGTCGCAACTCAACCAAATCACTTCGCAAAATGCCGCTCAGGCTGAATTTATGCGCCAGTTTATCGAGAAACTGACGCATGAATCGAAAAAAATGAAAGAAACAGTGGATTATTTTGTGGTGTGACGGAAAAATGTTTAGAACTGTAAACAGACATCAAGGGCATGCCGTTACATGCCTGGAATACTGACAGAGATTTCCGGGGAATAAAATGCGTAGTCCGGAAAACGGTAAATTTACGATAAAGCGATGTTCACGCGACAACATCGTCATTTTGCCGGTTAGGCTGCAGTTAGTCCCTTATCCTAATAATCATTTGCTAATCACTATTCGCGAATGGCTATATCACCTATTACAAGGAACTATTATTAGCATTTTTATTATCTTGCCGCCAACAAAAAAAAACTGTAATGAACCTACTCTTGATATCGGTTGCACCGGTGGTTATAATTCTGGTGTATATATACTATCGTGACAAATACGAAAAAGAACCTGTTTCCCTCTTAGCTAAAGGACTGGTTGCAGGAGTGCTGACGGTACCTCCCATTATTATTGCCGAAAGATTGGTTTCCTCATCCCTGCCCTTCTTGTTCTCTGAAAAAATTGGATTGGCCTTTGGAAATGCTTTTTTGGTGGCCGGATTCTGCGAGGAGGCTTTTAAGTTGCTGGCCGTTTATATTCTTATTTGGAAAAACCCCAATTTTAACGAACGCTTTGATGGAATTGTATACGCAGTTTTTGTATCGCTTGGTTTTGCGTTGGTAGAAAACCTTATGTACGTGTTTTCTAATGGTTTTCACGTGGGAATATCCAGAGCATTCACCGCCGTTCCGGCACATGCCATGTTCGGGATTATGATGGGGTATTATTTAGGACTGGCCAAATTCATTGCCGCTTCAAGAACCAAGTATTTGGCATTGGCGTTTTTCGTACCATTCTTTTTTCATGGGTTCTATGATTTTATTCTGATGGTGCAAATCCAATGGCTTTTGTTCCTGTTTTTCCCATTGTTGATATTCATGATGAGACGAACTCATAAAAGGATGAAGGAACACGAGCAAAATTCAGTATTTAAATCTCAACAATACTTCAATGATTAACCTGGAAACCGAATTGTCATTTACCGCATCCAGAAGTTCAGGCCCGGGCGGTCAGCATGTGAACAAAGTAAATACAAGGGTAATCCTTCACTTCGACGTATTGAATTCAAAGATTTTAAACCAACATCAAAAACAAGTTGTTCTTGATAAACTACGAAATAGAATCAATAAAGAAGGTCATTTGGTTATCGCGTGCGAAGAAACCAGGTCTCAATTAAGAAACAAGGAGATAGGTGTAGCTTTATTACACCAATTGATCCATCAGGCATTAAAGCCTGCCGTCAAACGAAAAGCTACCAAACCAACTCGCACCTCTAAACTAAAAAGACTTAAAAACAAAAAAATACATGGCGATAAAAAAGCCAACCGGCGTAAACTGGATTTGTAGTCAGCGATAGATCGGTCAACAGTCATCATTAACTGCTGACTGTTGACCAAATTAACGAATAAGCTACCTTTGGTAAAATTTTTAAATATGATTGTCGACCTTTTTATACCTTGCTTCATCGATCAAATGTTTCCCAATATTGGGTGGAGTGTTGTAAAAATATTGGAATCGAAGAATGTGGAGGTAAATTATAACCCCAAACAGACATGCTGCGGTCAGCCCACATTTAACAGCGGCTATTGGAAGCAATCCAAGAAAGCAGCCATCAAGTTTTTTAAAGATTTCCCTAACGACAGGCCAATTGTTGTACCATCGGCTTCATGCGCGGGTTACGTCAAAAATCATTACACAAAGCTATTTGAAGATGATGCACAATACCTGCCCGAATGCGAACGGCTGAACCGCAATGTAATAGAGTTTACCGACTTTCTGGTCAACCATCTAAAGATCACTGATTTGAATGCCTCCTTCCCCCATAAAGTGACTTATCACGATGCGTGTTCGGCATTGCGTGAGTATGGCTTGTCGGACGAACCCCGCCAATTATTGGCTAATGTAAATGGACTGGAACTCATTGAAATGGAAGACCGTCACACGTGCTGTGGATTTGGCGGAACCTTTATGGTAAAGTTTGTTTCCATTTCAACGGCCATGGCGGAACAAAAAGTACAAAATGCTTTAAATACCGGAGCCAGGTACATTGTTTCCACCGAGGCTTCTTGTTTAATGAATATTCAGTCCTACATCAATAAGCAGAAGCTACCGATAAAAACTATCCATTTGGCAGAGATACTGGCGGGCGGGCTCTAGTGTTCAGTGTTTATCGGTCAACCGTCAATAGTAAAGGTGGCTTATTTATTTTTCACAAATATTAGTTTAGAACGACTTTTGGGTTTTTCTCTTTGCTCTATCTCAAACTTACCGGTAGACTTAATGAGTGGGGTTAACTTCTGAAAACCATAGTTCCGCGGGTCAAAATTAGTCTGCTTTTTTTGCAACAAGCTGCCTACATCTCCTAAAAATGCCCAACCATCATCATCCGACAGGTCATTTATGGTGGTGGCAATCAGCTTAATTTCCTTCGCCGTAATTTTATCCACAGAATCCTTATCAAAATCTTTTTCATTTTCTGATTCCTTGGGTTTTGATTCATGTTTCAATATTTCGAGATAAATGAACTTATCACAGGCAACAATAAAGGGGTTGGGCGTCTTTTTTTCCCCTATACCTATTACCTGCATACCCGCCTCTCTGAGTCTTGTCGCCAATCGGGTAAAGTCACTATCGCTTGATACCAGACAGAACCCATTCACCTTTTCCGAATATAGAATGTCCATGGCATCGATAATCATGGCCGAATCGGTAGCGTTCTTACCCGTGGTATATCCATATTGTTGTATCGGTGTTATGGCATTTTCGAGCAATAGACTTTTCCATTTTGATAAATTAGGTTTAGTCCAATCACCGTAAATCCGTTTGATGGTCGGGTTGCCATATTTGGCTATTTCTTCCATCATCTCTTTGATATATGCCGATGGTATGTTATCGCCGTCGATAAGCACGGCCAGATTTATATTCATTTTGTTTAATTAAGATTGTAGTTAGTTACTCATCAATGCTTCCGGGTACAAGTTAGTAAAAATACGATATAATCATTCCCGGGTTAAGCCGATGAAAGATGAAAGAAGTAGATTGATGTTTTTATTAGGAATTTCTTTCATCTTTAATGCCATACCAACGGTCGTGACTGTACCGTCACGATTTAATCTCCTATTTTCAGTTGGAGTGACAAGCTCCGCTTTGGAAATCAACCGACCACGTTATGCATTATGGATGGAATGTTTAAACGTTGTCAATTACTTGTTTAAGTTTTTGCCGAACTTCGTTTGCAACACCTGCCAGTTTTTCATTCTCTACCGATTGCATAGAGGCCATCGGGTCAACGGCAGCAATTTCTGTTTGGGTTTCTGAAACTTGTTGAACAATGACGTTGCAAGGCAACATTGTCCCAATTTTATCCTCTTCCTGCAGTGCTTTATAGGCAAAAGCGGGATTGCATGCACCCAGTATGCGGTACCTCCTGAAATCAACGCCTAATTTCTCTTTTAGTTTGTCGTGGATGTTGATTTCGGTTAAAACCCCGAACCCTTCTTTTTTAAGTTCTTCCGTTGCTCTTTCTACTGCTTCTTCAAAAGAACAATTCAATGTTTTTTCAAAATAGTATTTCATTTTTTTCCTATAATGTGAATGATTAAAATAACGAATCAACTTTTACTTTCCTACTTTTTATCCTTAAGGGAAATAAGATGTCTTGAAAGATTGCTCTTTAAATATCTTATTTAGCTTTTTTTCATTAATTCAGGATACGGATCGGTGCCGGAATTATTCTCGGAAATTCTTTTTCTACATCATACAGTTTGGAAGGTGGAGCAACTCCAATCCAAACTCCTATTACTACTGACTGAAGCAAATTTGCAAGATGATTACCGGAACGGCTATTCTATTTTCGTCCATATCTATGAATGACCATTTATTGGAGCCTCCTCCTTTACATATTTCAACTCGGGTAAAACGATCATAATCTCATTCTCTAAATCTTCTTTCTGCCAATATACAATATAGTTAATTTCCGACGCAATCAGCTGATATCCCATATTTTCATAGTGATTTATTTTTTCTTTGTAACGATTTGAGAATTTAACAATGCAATTCCCGTTTTTGTCGTAACAAGCATCCTTGTTAACCATTAGCTTATCTCCGCTTTTTAAGTTTGCCAATACATGCTGTTTATACATAAAATAGTCTAACCAAATATCTTTGTGAGAAAGGTGCGCAACTAACAAATTCGACGGTTTATACTGAATATTATCCATTTTTCTTTCCATGTATTGACATGAGATATCATCAAGGTAGCTCCCATTTACATGAATCGTAAGGTTTTGCTTAGCCCTGGTCATGGCCACATATAATTCACGTTTCTTTGCATCATTATCCGGATTAAAACCATCCAGCAGTAAAAAAACATTGTCAAACTCTTTGCCTTTTGCCTTATGAATGGTGGATACGTATATCGTTTCTCCGGTTGTGCTGGCGAAATCTTCAAGATTAGATTCTTTTACAAATATTTCAAAATCCGATTGGTATTTTTTCTTAGGGTTGCTCCATTCAAAATCTTTAATCAGATGAATGATGATATCTATTTTAGAGCTAGTTTTATATTTATTCCAAAGATTTCTTTTTGCTGCTTTCCAGGCATTATCGCTAATCACATATTTATCTTCAGTAAATTTAAGCTGTTCGATAAAGTATCGGACCTCTATTAGGTTATATAAACTAAACCCTTCGTTAGTTTGAATAAGTTTTGCGGGTAATCCTGTGCTAAGCAAAAGACCTACTACCTGCAAGGCTTCAGCGTTTGTATGCGTTAAAACACAGGTAGTTCCCATAAGGTCAGAAGAGGATATACTATTGACAACTGGTTCAACGAGATTTGAACAGGAATACTTAATTAACTTTAATAATCCGGTTTCATTTGAATGGGCAACAATAGGTGTTACCTTCAGGCGATGGGTTATTTTTTCGGCAAACCGATTTGTAAATGCTACCAGGTTTGATTTACTGCGATAGTTTTCGATCAATTCGATTTTTTTGGCCTTTTGCTCCAATATAAATTGTTCTAAGTATTGGGAACCAGCTCCTCTGAACTCGTAAATATTTTGATCATCATCCCCAACAGCAATTACTCTCATTTCTTCATTGTATTCCATTAAGGTTTTAATTAACTCAAACTCATGTTTATCCATATCCTGGGCCTCATCAACAACCAAAACGGCCTT
The DNA here is from genome assembly GCF_050589685.1 of Saccharicrinis sp. 156. Taxonomy (NCBI): domain Bacteria; kingdom Pseudomonadati; phylum Bacteroidota; class Bacteroidia; order Marinilabiliales; family Marinilabiliaceae; genus Saccharicrinis; species Saccharicrinis sp. 156. The sequence continues at coordinate 73,457 of NZ_JBNGOS010000024.1, read as the reverse complement.
TGAAATTCGGTTTGGTTCAATATCCTGGTTACGTATTTTCTCAACCGTTGTATTAATAATAGTTTGGGATTTTTCTATCGAGCCAATCCTGCCGAGCAAATCGAAACAATATGCATGAAAGGTTTTTATTTCAATAAAACTGGCCGCATTTCCAATTAAGGTGAGCAATCGTTTTTTGAATTCCGTTGCGGCAGCCCTCGAAAAGGTCACCATCAATAGTTGTTCGTGTTTTACATCTTCCATCAATAATAAAGACGCCAGCTTATGCACCAACACCCTTGTTTTGCCACTTCCCGGACCTGCTGTAACTGCAATATATGGCGAACGATTATCTTTAATGATACTTAACTGGGAAGGAGATAACTCTCCGAACAGTTGCCTGAATTTAGCAGGTGTAATATTTCTTTTTATTTCATTTTGTCTGCTACCTTTAAAATATTTATTCAGAAAGGAAGAATAGTTTAGCTGAAAATAATCTTCAACAAATTGTAAAGCCTCTCTATAATCCTGAATCATTTTTTTGGCATATTCACCCACAATATGAATCTGCTGTACCTTATTTTCATAGAACTGATCCAGTTTCTTATAGTCTTCTTTTTTATATCCCTTTTTAGTATTTTTTTCAAGTCGTTCAATAGTTAATGAATTATAGACAACCAGAAAACCTCCTTCTATTTTTAAGGCCTCTATTCTTGACAAATAAAACAGGGCATCTTCAATATCTGCAATGGTGATATTGCGTTTAAATAATGCATTTTGATTCTCGTATTTTTCTTTTAATTCATGTACCGAAAATCCCACTAAAACCTGCACTTTGTTTTTGTCAGAAAAAGATAGGTCCTGATTACTTTTTAAATAAAGAAAATCAACAATAAAACGCGCTAATTCATGACGTTTTCCCAGTCTGTCCCTTAGTTCTGGTTGTGAATAGTTGGATAGTATGGTTACATGATTTTTTGAGAAATCATGTTGCTTCCTTTTGAGCCAGTTTTTAATGACCCAAAAGTTGATGATGGTTTTGATTTTATGAGGCGATACGTCCGAACATCCGTATTCCTCTGCGTGTTCGTTAAGTTCCTTAATGTGAAAAGACTTTTCCTGCTCGTCAAATTGAGTCGCCAGAAACTTCTCAATTTTACCAATTGATTTCAGCACGCTCAGTGAGCGGTTTTTATTTTCACCTCGTTTGATAAAAGCTGTCAAGTCTTTTTTGTCAGCCAGTATTTTTTCTTCGCGCAACAAGTTAACCACATTAATCACCTTCTCTTTTACAATTCCTAAATGATCGGATATATAGTCCACTCTTGATTCAGCAACTTCATCAGTGGGCTGCATTTTACTTTTACTGGCAAACAGTTTTTTAATAATTCGCACGGCAAGTTGCTTTTGCCGCTCATCGAACCTTTCCGAGAGGTTTATTTTTTCTATCGCTTCCTGAGCATTTTTTGAGAGAATACTATTGGCATATATTTTGGGCATATTTTGCCCTCGTTTAAGGTAACCAGCTTCTTCCAATGCCGAAATTGCAGTTTTCACCCTTGATTCTATCTCAAATACACTTTCATCCCATCCGGCTTTCCTTGCAATTTCCAGTGCCGAATTTGAAACACGTGATCTAAACCGGGTTATATCTTTTATGGCTTTCCATATTTGCTGAATCTCTTTAATATTCAACTTGGATTGATTGAGTAATATAAAGTGCTTACTTAAATCTTCTTCATTAAAAAGAACATAACAATCAGCGGTAATATTTTCATCTCTTCCAGCTCTGCCCGCCTCCTGGACATAGTTTTCAAGCGAGTCCGACAATTCGAAGTGAATGACCATTCCCACATCCTTTTTGTCAACCCCCATCCCAAAAGCGGAGGTAGCCACCATTATATCGACATCACCACGAATAAATGCGTCTTGGTTTTCTGACTTTTCCTGTTTATCCATTTTGCCATGATAGGGCTTTGCCATATACCCGTCATTTGATAACCTTTCTGCAATTTGGTAGGCTCTCCGTGTACGCGAAACATAGATTATGGTAGGGCATTTTTTACCATCAATCAGCCTACGTATGGTTTCATATTTATCTTCCTCATTGTCTCTGGGGATTACCTTGTAGCTTAAGTTCGTACGGGATGTTTTTGAGCTAAAGGTTTCTAGCTTTAAGGATAGTTTATCCTGAAAATAATCCTTTATATCCTGAATTACATTTGGTTTTGCAGTTGCTGTAAAACAAGAAACTGGTATTTCGCTTTCGAGGTTTTTCTTTTTCTGTAATGCTTTTACAAAGTCGCCTATGTAGAGGTAATCAACCCTAAAATCCTGCCCCCAAGAGGAAAAGCAATGTGCCTCATCTACTACAAAGCGTACCACATTTCGTCCTAGTAAAAGCCGTTCTATAGATTTTAATCGAAGTGATTCCGGAGAAATGTAGAGTAAAGAGGCTGTTCCATTTTCAACTCTTTCGATAGATTTTGCCCTTTCTATTGGGTCAAGCAAACCATTTATGGTGACAGCTTCCGTTATATTTGAGTTTTCCAGATTATCAACCTGGTCTTTCATTAAAGACTGAAGGGGAGAAATAACCACGGTCAGGCCCTTTACAGCTTCGCCACTCATTAATGCCGGCACTTGAAAAGTTATAGACTTTCCTCCTCCTGTAGGGAATACTGCCAAAAAAGACTTATTATCAATGGCCGCCTTAACAGCTTCTTCTTGTAATGCTTTACCTCCATATAACCGATAGGAATCAAACCCAAAATATTTCTTTAGCGCAATTTTTGCATCAAGTGATTTATTACAATAGCAGCATCCTTCCAAACACGGATTGTTTCTTAATAAAAACATAACCCTTTCTACTTCAGGGTAGGTTTTGGTTACCCATGGTGGTGTTATCGAATATCGGTTATTGGTAGTGATTAATGCTAAACTATAAGCCAATTCAATTGGGTTTTCTTTAATGATATTTTCAAGATGAATGTTGTTGCAAATATTTTCGGAGAACCTTTTTTGTATAAGGCCAATGACATCTTTTTCAGAAGTTCTGTAGTTTATAAAATCAAAAAAACATGTAAATTCCCATTCGGTTTTAAGCAACAAATAGTAAATCTGCTTCAAATCATGATCAAAGTCCCGAAATGCTGATACTTCATCATAAAAAAGGTCTTTTGCTTTAATTGCATCATTTAAAGGGTTATTTAATTCATCCGTTTGAAGTTTGTCATCTTTAAGCAGTGCGTGATAAGGTTTGGAAGGAAACAGCAATGGAGATAAGAATAATGTATCAATAGATTTTATGCCTGACATATCCTGGTATGCAGTTCTTTCCAGGTATAACAAGTCGTGGTTCATGATGTTGTGTCCGCATATATATTCCTTGTTATTTATAAAATCCAAAAATTCTGCCAATGAGGTTGAATGAAGTTGCAAACCACTCTCGGTTACACCTCCAATATCAAGTATTTTTTTGCTTCCTGGGTCTACTTCGGTATCTATGAAAACAATGTTCCTCATTAATCTTAATTCGAGCTACTTTAATACGTGCGGCGCATCCTGCATGTGTTACAACTTAAATTTACCAATATTACGTTAAGGGATAATCCATGCTCCTGCCTGGTTGTTATATACAAGGCCAGTTGGGGTCTTAAACCTTACCATATAAATATTCAACAAACAAATTAAATAATATATACTATTTGAGCAAGCAAAAGAAACCTAATCTTTAAACTTTATAAATTCGGTAGGATAAAAACATAAGCATTTATACAATCCTACTAATAACCTATGAACCAATTACATTTTGAAGGTGTTTTTAATTTGGAATCTTTAAATCTATCAAGTCATGGAAAATGTAATCCAAGTTGAAGCTTCTATTTCGGCAGATCGTAATAAGGTTTGGGAGCTGTGGACCTCACCGGAGCACATTGTGAACTGGAATTTTGCCAGTACCGATTGGCATTGCCCAAGAGCGCAAAACGATCTAAGAATTCATGGTATGTTCAACTACAAAATGGCCTCTAAAGATGGTCAGGCCGAATTTGAATTTATGGGGGTTCATGACCATGTTGAGGACCAGAATCTTATAAAATCCCACCTGGCAGATGGCAGATTACTGGTTGTTGAATTTAAACAGGATGGGAATCAGACAAAAATATGCGAATCGTTTGAGCCGGAGCCAAACAACTCCGAAGACCTTCAAAGGCAAGGTTGGCAGGCTATCCTGAATAATTTCAAAACGTATGCGGAATCAAGACAAAATCATTAATACGAAATACGGGGTACACTAAATGACCCCGTTTTCTTATTTTTTTACGTTTTTTAATCATGAAGTCCGAATTTCTTCGAAGCTTGATATTTGCTATTTAAAATAGCCATCAGTTCTTTCACTATATCGGGATTCTCCTTTGCAATATTCTTGGTTTCCCCTTCCGCATTTGTATGGTCGTATAATTCGGCATGTCCGTCCGGGTGCAAAATTAAACGATGCGTTGAAGTACGCAGGGTAGCGCCGCTCTTATAGGCAATAGCAGAATGACCTTTGGCCATTGGATTATCTAATATAGGTTTCAAAGAAGTTCCTTGAGCAAAGCCGGGGGTATCTACTCCCGTTAACTCGCAAAGAGTTGGGAAAATATCAATGGTTTCTACCACTCCATCAGCTTTTGCTCCACCCTTTTCAATTCCGGGATAATAGACAATAAGCGGCGAATGCAAAGCTTCCTCAAACAAGCTGTGTTTTCCCCAGATGGCATGCTCACCCAGATGCCAGCCATGGTCACCCCAAAGCACAACCACCGTGTTTTTATGGGCTCCTGTTTTCTTCAGTTCATCCATGATCATCCCCACATGCATATCGGCGTAACTCACACAAGCCGCATAATGCCTGCGAACCTCATCGGCAAACTCCGGGTCTTCGTTTGGATTTTTGCCCCAGCGGTTATATTTCATAAACTCCCCGGATTTATGCCAGGTAGTTACTCCTTGAGGCTTTTGAGGGTGGGCAATTGGAGGCAGTTTTACACTCTTATAATGCGCCATATATTTTGCAGGTGCTCCAAATGGAAGATGAGGTTTAATTAAACCAATGGCCAAAAAGAAAGGCTGGTCCTTTGATGCCAGGCTCTTAAGCTGTTTAATTCCTTCAGAGGCGATTAACCCATCCGGGTAAATAGAATCATCTCCTTCTGTACTTTGAAAAACATCCATATCGCCATCGTGCTTGCGGATTTCGCCATGAGCCAGTCCGTGCATTGCGCCACGGGGATGTTGCCATTCTCCTACTGGCATCAGGTGTTTATCCCAGGCTTTGGGAACTTCGATTGTTGCACTGTCGTTCCAGTCTGCTCCTCCTCTTCCTCCCGGGTGATGAGAAACTTTCCCCACGGAAACCGTGGTATAGCCATTGTTCCTGAACCACTCGGGCATGCTAGGCTTAACTTCTCCCGGGTTAATAGCAAATTTTTCTGCTCTTATAAATAAAGCATCGTTACTTGGCGGACCATAGGTACCTGTTAGCAGGGTATAACGGGAAGGCCCACAGCTAGGTGCGTTTACATAGTGATGTTGGAACGCGCGCCCTTTAGCTGCCAGTGCATCGATATTTGGTGAATGGATGTAATCTTTTCCGAAAAAGTTCAACTCGGGACGCAGATCGTCGATACACAATAGGAGGATATTGGGTTTCTGCTGTTCTTTTGATATTTGTTGGCAAGCATTTAATAGTAATATTAAGAGAACTGGAAATATTGCTTTTAGCTTCATTTTATTCAATATTTAATAAAATTATCATTGGTTTCCGGCTAAAATTTAACCGGACAATAGTATACAAATTATATAAAAAAGTGAGTGATGTAACGGTCATTAAAACATTTCTTAGTGAACCCCCGCCCCCATTGCTACGCAGTCGTCGTTCCCTCTAGCCTCTGGGCTAAGGGGAACGACCCGGTTATACCCCGAAATCTTAATGCCTTATGGAACCAGCCTTTAACCCTCACTCTCCGCGACCATATTTACTGCTGTTAATTAATTTCCAATTCCTCCATCATCTTATCCAACTCTTCTACCTTTAATTTTGTAGGAACAATATCATCTATTTTAACAGTATCTTTTTTGATATACCCCACATATTCCAACCATCCTTTTGAACGAAGTTTTCTTCGTTTTTCCACCAGAATGAATAGGGAATCAGACGCTAATTGCTTTACGGTTGGATATGGATTTCCCATTTCGACTTGGGGATATAGATCGAGCAACACTTTTTTGGCTATTAAAAAATGACCTGCTTTGTTTGGGTGAACGCCATCCGGGATAAACGTAGAATCTTCTTTGATCGACTTTGCGTCGGCTAATATAGGTTGTAGAAAGTTGTGCAAGTCAATCACCTTTAATCCATCATCATTTATGGATAAAAGCCAATTGGTAAATTCATCCAATACTTCATTGTATTTGTAATAAGGATTTCGATAAGAATGTTCTTCGTGTTCCATTCTTAAGTTATCCTTTTGGGGACCAGGATCGAATAGAGTTGGTGTCAATAATATCAACTGAGCTCCTGAAGCTTTTACTTTATCATTTAATTTATAAATGCCTTTTTTATAAGTTTCAAAAATTTCCTTATTGTGACAGGTATAGATTCCGTCATTCATGCCATAGCAAGCCATTACTACATCCGGCTGAACCAAAGCCAAGGCCGAGTCTAACCTGGTATGAACGCAAGGCCTAGGATATGGGTGATTGGCTTCGGAAGCTCCGTTAACCGTTTCGCTGGAAAGACCGATACTTATGATATCCAGTTTTTGCTCGGGATAGTTTTTACGTAAAAAATACTCTATATAAGTAACATAAGCCCCGTTTTGGGTGATACTGTTGCCAAAAATTAAAACTCTTTTGTTGTGTAGTACGCCTTCATCTTTTTCAGATAAAGAACAAGAAAACATAAGGGGAATCAGTAATATCAATAGAAATTGCTTCATTTTAAATATTTTCAAGAGAAAAGGCCAATGTACTAATTTCCGTTCAATTGTTTTGCTTTTAAAATGACCATTGGAAAAATCTATACAAATATTATACTCTTCACCTTTAACTCCTACATCTAAAGCTTTAACGGTTGATTTCCCGAAAATTTGAGGCCCTATTCCATAATGATGTACCCGGGAATCGGCTCTGATTTCACCCTCACTTTTTTAAAATCTCCAATCGCCGACTAAATTTCTCCTATTAACCAGGATTGCTGAATGGAGGTAAATATTTCGCCATTAAATTTGCTGAAATTCCCGCTTCCAGGCAGGCCATCTTATCATCCCAAAAGTAATTTTTTCTGACATCCCATTCTTTTCTTCGGCAAAGGATAGGTGCTATTCGTGATTCCGTGTCACCATCCCCAGGAGAAATCATTATTTCCATATCCTTTGTTTCATTTTCTCTACTTTGACGGATCTGTAATCATCGATAAACCATAAACACCAAGAACTAATCCTTCGAATGACCATTCACTACTCCGGTTTTTCCAGTATTTTCCCAACCACATTAACATCATAATTCACAAAAGTATCCCAGGGACCATTTAACCACAACAAGGCCTTATAACCATCCCCAGCAACTACAATGGGTCGGATATTTCGATATTTAGAATTTGAGGTGATGGCTTCCCATTTTATCGTTGAAATATCATCATAAGCCCCAATGGTTGCGCCATATATTTCATGTCTTCCGCCAAGGTCTTCACCTGTTGATGGATTAACATCTGATGAAATATAAACTTTGGTTGGGTCTGTTGGGTCAAAAGCCATTAAACCAGTGTAGGAACTCTCTACATAGTACAAACACTTTCCGGCAAAAGCAATTTCACGATCGTTCCATTTTTTTCCATCCCATGAGGCAATACGATAGCGATGGTCGGAATTACTTAAATACAACGAATAACCCACATGAGGATTGCCTTTCTCATCCTGCCCCATTGCACAGGTCCATCCGCTGTTTGGCACACTCTCGTAGCCTGCTGGTTTTTCTTTGGTCTCGCTTCCGGTATAAATTTTTTCTCCTTCCGAGGTACGAAGGGGACCATCTTTTAAATCTTTAATTTTGGTACCATCCACCTTGTAAAACGCCCCGTTACGATATTGCGCATAATAAACACTATTGCCATATTGACGTGGGTGTGCATCCGTATAAGATATACCAATCGTATTTTCATCAGGCTGTGCATAACGGCAATATGGTCGCTGACGGCCTTTAACATCGTTGGCAATAAAATGCGTGCGGTTACCCCATGTTTTTCCATGGTCGGAAGAAGTTATAAACGAAGGATTATACGTTTCTCCATCACGATATAAATTATATAGCAAATCCTCATCTTTTAAATGATAAAGATTCATGTAAGTAACTCCACGCCTATCTTCATATACATGGTTATACTGTTTTCTCTCTCCCCATTTTAAATAATCATACGAAGAAGAAATATTGTAATAATGAATCTTTTCGTTTCCATGTTTTGCCCACATAGCAAATATACTCCCATCAGGACGTGCATATAAGGCAGGGACATCGTGATCGTCTGCTTGCAATTCTTCGTGCAAAGTTACCCTTCCCTCAATTGAATCACCTTTTAAATCATACACACCAACATTCACATCACCATTTTGTCCATCTAAACCTCCAATCACTATTTTCCCATTACTAATAATAGCTCGTGGATCCTGGTACCAACACCAACCACCGTTATGCATAAAAGTAGTATGTTGCGCGTCCTCAAGCTCTGCTTTCTCTGTTGGATAAAATTTATTGATATACTTGAACATCTCAGTACCAGCAGTTAAAAACGCCCCACTTCCGTATAGTTCGGTATAATCGGGATAGCTTAAGCCAGGAGCTGCACCAACAGGCTGAACATAACCCACCATTCCTTCTTTGCTAACTGTTCCTGCCAATGTGTTCCAGGCTTTCATTAATACAGGTTCATACGTTTCTTTGTCCAGAATGCCATTGTTGATTCCCCATGCCAAACCAAAAGTAAAAAAGGAAGTTCCACTGGTTTCAATGTTTGGATAGTCCTTGATATCTCCTAATAGTCCTGCCGACCAGGTTCCATCGGGACGTTGGGTTCTTTTCAGCGTTTCGGACATTTTTTTAAAAATATCGATATAAAAACCTCTGCCTTCCCAAGATTTTGGTAAATCAGGAATCATTAAAGACAAACCGCCATAAACCCAACCGTTTCCACGTGCCCAGAAAATTTTTTCGCCATTTTTTTCTTTTTTCTTGAAGTAACTCTTATCGCGGAAAAACAATTGTTCTTCTTCGTCCCACAAATTATCGTAAGTCATACGGTATTGCTTATCCATATATAACAAGTACTTTTTCCAACTGGTCACCTTTGCCAGTCGTGCCCATGTTGGAGGGGCCATAAACAAAGCATCGCACCAATGCCAGTGCCAATCATCCTTTTTATCGCTTTTCATAATAGCGTTGAACTGCTTCATGGTTGGCTGCAACATAAAACCTTTGGCGGTTAATCGGTACATACTCAAATAAAACTGACCTACAGCATGGTCATCGGCATGATACATGCGTTTATGCAATTTCCAGTCGTACTTATTACCCATCATTGTCAGCCAATCTTCGTATTTGTTATCATCCGAAATTTCAGAAAACTGATAAAGCCCCGCATAGAAAGTAGCCGGCAGCCATTCCAGATCGTGATAGCGCTTACGATGATGCCACTTTTTACGGTCTTCTTCCGGTGGTAATGCTCGGTATTCACCCTGATCCTCCCAGGTTTCGATTTGCCAGTTAGCAACACGTTGGGTAAGTTCAAAAACATCTTCTGCTTTGGGTAGCTTATTAGCATTATTGCAAGATACCAGTGCTGTTAAAATAAAAAATAGACTTAGTTGTTTCATACCTTTATATTTTGTTGTAAGGTCGTATGGAACTCGCAAAAATTATCGTCCCCTTTTATGAGAATCTAAGATCAGCATAGCTCCCTCGCTAATTCTGCTCGTTTCATATGTTGTAGATTATCATTGTTTCGGAAAACACATTTTATGTTTACCCTCAATCAAAAGTCGTATTATTTATTAAAATACACTATCTTTAACCTTGTTGTAACGGTACTTGTAACGGTTAACACAAACCGTACAACACAAGTCCACAGACACTTAACACACTATCGTTTCAAACTTAAATTTGCGAATTTTAATTAAAACCAAATTGCATATATTAAATGCAGATGCTTTCGGAAGAGGAAAAAAATAAAATAATCAAAACTGTAACACAAAGTAGTACCTTTCAGAAAGTAACCACTGGTGCTGCTCTCCTAAAATATCTGGCTAAAGCTGAAATAGAAGATACCTTTTTAAAAGAAGATATTATAGACATAGAATTCTTTGGCAAAAAAGACAAACCAGATAAAAGCAATACCCGTGTTCGTGTTAGCATGTATAACTTACGAAAAAAGCTGGATGATTATTATGCCAATGAAGGTGCAAGGAACGAATGGCATGTTGTTATTGATAAAGGACAGTATAGTGTCAGGTACAAAAAAAAGGTTGATGCAAAACTAAAAACCGGTCAATTCATTGGCAAGCATACCCTTATTTATGCTGCCTTTGCTGTCTTCATTATCTCTTTAATAGTAGTTAACCAACCGCCTAAAAAACCAAAAGTATGGGAGGAATTCATTAATAATAAAACTACATTATTTATTGGGGATGCCTTTGGTATGCGGGGCAATACGATTACTGGTCAACCGGGCTTTACAAGGGATTATAATATTAACAGTATTGAAGAATATTATAAATTCATTGAAGGTAAACCCGAATTAAAGAACCAGCTAAAACCAGCATATTATCAATATTTCACCGGAATGGGTGCTTTTGCGACTCGCGACATAGCCCAATTGTTCACACCTTATCATCGTAGGTTTGACATTAAATTCGATTCAAATACATCTTTGGATGATATTAAAAACGGAAATGCCATTTACGCAGGGCCTTTACTTACCAACTGTAAGTTTATTCCTTTCTTTAACGATGCCAACGAGCATTTTAAAGTAAGCAGATATACACTTACCATCAAAGATGTTCCCAACATGAAGGATACAACCATAAACATTTCAACTACAGGAAAAACAATGGATTACGCTATCGTTTCGAAATACCCGGGACCTATGGGAACTGAGCACTTTGTTTTCTTCTCAAATCATGACATGGGGGTTTCAGCCACCGTTGAGTACTTTACCAATATTGATTCACTGAAACAATTTACAAAACAACACCTTGAAGGTCACAAGAACTTTACGGCTTTGTTTAAAGCACATGGGCGGGAAAGAACCAGTTTGGATTTGAAACTGTTATGGGTATTTCCTTTTAATTAGCGACATAAAAAAACTCTCACGGGTGACTATCTACATCATGCTAATGGTCGCCAAGTTTACTCAAACGCCTCCGTTCTAAATCCTGAGGCAGGCAAACCAGCCGTATTAAACAAGGAAGGTTCAAAATAACATTTCCAGCCATACCGAACATGTACCGGCTCCATTATTTCATCGCTCCATACCTCTAACTGACCTTTTATGATTTTAGCCTGGGCAGTTTTATAAACCTTATCCGCACCTGCAATTTCAAAATCATTCAAAGGCTTTTCCATATTCGTAACGCCCAATGGAGCATAATCGAAATGCAGATAGGCCTTACCTTCTTTTAATTCCATTGATTTATACACTGGTCCTGAGAATTGAATACCCATACAACCATAGTCTTTTGACAATGCCCAATATGCCAGGCGCTCTCCCACTTCTCTTTTTTTAGGGGGGTGAATGCAATTCTCCTGTCCAATGTCGTTAGTTACCACCATTCCGGTTTTCTCAACGGTCAACATCGTTTTTAATTGCGACTCTTGTAATTCGACCCAATGTTCCTTCCCCGGGCCGAATGATGCTATCTGCACAAAATAAAAGGGGAAATCACCTTGACCCCAGCGATTTCTCCAGCTGTTAATCATGGCAGGGAACAAACGGGAATATTGCTCTGCATTAAACCTGTTTCCCTCTCCCTGATACCAAATGGTTCCTTTAATGGTATACGGAATTATCGGATTAATCATTGCATTGAATAACCGAGCGTTTTTTTTGCTTTCCTGTTTAGGCATAATGGCCTGATTGTAAAACTCTTTAAATCCTGCTCTAAGTGTTTCCTCTGGAGTCCAGGCCTGAGCAGGAGTTCCTCCCCAACTACTATGGATTAAGCCAATAGGCACATTTAACTTCTCGTTCAAAAGTCTGCCAAAAAAATAAGCTACAGCGCTAAAGTCTTTAGCGGTGTGGGGTTCTGACACTACCCACTCACCGTTGCATACTTCACGCGGTTCGGCACTTGTATTACGTTCAACTGTATATAATCGAATATTATCGTTATTACTGTTTAAGATAGTTTTTTGACTTCCGTACACGGGTTGTCCCATATTACCTTCAAGTGACATGGACATATTAGATTGGCCCGAACATACCCAGACTTCCCCTAGCAATATATCCTTAAATTCAACTTTGGATGATCCTTTAATACTAAGTTCATATGGCCCACCTGCCCCAATAGTTTGAATAAAAGTTTTCCATTTTCCTTGTTTATTGGTTTCAACCGACACTTTCTCACCCCAACCAGCCTTGATTACCACCTTAGCGTGAGGTTTATCCGTTCCCCAAACCGCCACTTGTGTATTGCGTTGTAATACCATATGGTTCGTAAATATGTGGGCAATCTTGGTTTGTGCTGTTATAACCCCAACACAAAAAAGTAATTTTAAAACGATAAGGTTTTTCTTCATTTTGACGCTTTATTAGAAATTCAATTATCAATAATACATTAAAATACGTATTCCGATAAGGCAGATAATATTGTGATTTTAAGGGAATATCACCTCATTAAAAAAAGAGTACCCAAAAGGTCTCGTAATTATTGAAACCCTCGATTATTATTTACAAATTCACGCCGGTTCCTTGCATCGAGTTATCATGATCCCACAGGATAATCCATGGATCTCTTGTTGTCATCTGATAGTCTTTCAGTTTTGCCTTCATCGATTCCAATACTTCGGCATATTCTTTCTCTTGTGCCAGGTTTTTGGCTTCCCAAGGATCAACAGATAAATCAAACAATTCAAACTCCGGGCGGAAAAGATAATCATCCACCTTTCTGTTTCCGTAGTATTGTTCCTTGGCCCTGTAGACGCCTTGCCAGGTGGAAGATGCCCATAAGTCAGATGCAAATGGGTATTCCAAACGCCAGGCTGTGTTCCAGATCAGCTTATACTTATCGCTGCGAATGGCACGCATAGGATAATACATGGTTATTTCGTGGAATGTATGCGAGGCATAGACATGATCCCAACCATCCGCGTTACCGGTTTCAAGCGTTTCTTGAAATGAACTTCCATGAAAATCTTCCGGCTTATATTCAATTCCCGTCATGTCCAAAATAGAAGGTGTTAAGTCTACCCACGAAATCATGGCATTGTTTACTGTGCCTGCTAATCTAGTTGTAGGATCTTTAATAATACATGGCAACTGAATACCTGGCTCATAAACCGTTGTTTTTGCGCCTGGAAAAGCCATCCCGTTATCAGAAATATAAATAATGATAGTATTGTCTATTTTACCCGTAGCCTCCAACATACCCATTAGCTTGCCAAAACCTTGGTCAACACGGGAGATACTCTGGTAATATTCTGCAATTTCTTCTCTGGATTGTTTTGTATCCGGCAGATATTCCGGCACAATCACATCCTTCGGATCATACACCTTAGTTTCAACACCAGCATAGCCTTCTTTTTTATTACCAAAGGTATTGGGCATATCCCATTTCTCCGGTTTAAAAGGATGACCACGGTGTGGGTCATCCGGGCAAAAATACAAGAAAAAAGGCTTGTCAGTATTTAACACACCTTCGCACTTTTCGGCCATTTCAACCGTATTTCTCGGGTCAGCCTCTAACACTTCCTGGAAATGATAAACCGATTCCGGTGCCACATGATATTTTCCTATTCTTGCTGTGACATAACCGGCCTCTTCCATTAAAACAGGTAATGCTTTAACATTGTCGAAGGTACTGAAATGGTGATAGTCGTGAACGTGACCATAGGAGCCGGTTGCGTGTCCAAACTGACCGGTCAAAATTACTGAGCGGCTCGCTGCGCAACTTGCACTTGTACAGTAGGCGTTATTGAACAATACACCTTCCGAAGCCAATTTATCCAGATTTGGTGTTTGAATAATGGGATTACCATAACAGCCCAAAGCATCTTTTCCATGATCATCGGAAACGACTAAAATAACGTTAGGTTTACCTGTTAAAATGATACTTTTCTCCTGTTGTTCAGTGTTGTTTTTACATGAACTTAAAAAAAAGCACATCATCAAAAAAAGTAGCGTAGAGCGCCTAAAAATGCCGTTGTTCATATATTTCTATTTTGAGAATTATTTTAGAGTACAATTTCCAGTAAAATTGACATCAAATATAATTGATCAAGCAAAATTAAATGTATCTGTTAATTTAAATAGGTGGTTTATGGGTAATAGTTGGGTAGTATATTGGGCTAAATTGTTATTTTTACTCAAGCCTTTACTATATTTGCCCTTAATGAAAAAAATAGCGCTAAACGAATATTGCCCTTGCTGCGGATACAATTCTTTAAATCCGGAAAAAAGATTAGAATTGGAGATTTGCCAAATATGCTATTGGGAAGATGATCCCTTGCAGTTTAACGATCCTAATCTTCAATATAGTTGCAACCTTGTTTCTCTTGCCCAAGCCCAAAAAAACTTTGATGAAATTGGCGTTAGTTTCCACGACATGAAGATGTATTGCCGGAACATCACCCCGGAAGATAAAAGGAACCCGGAGTGGAAATAGAGGTAGAGAGCAGAGAGCCATAAGAAAAAGACGGAGACAGGAAAGATGTGATTATATTTGGCATGACAGAACCATTATGTAGATTATAAGTATATATTTGCCGGATTAAAAATATTAATTAAAATAATATGTCTATATTTAATTTTGGTGAATACGTTGAAGATAAAAACTTTAAGGTTCTCAACGAACGTGTTGTAAGAGGAAATTCCGGCTTAATGCTTTTATTGGGATTTATTGCATTTGTGAATGCCTTCGTCATTAAAAACTATATTGTACTTCCGTATATTTCGGGTTTTCTGTTATTTAACTTTTTAGTAGCGGTATTGGTTAATCCAAAATTTGCGCCTACCGTATTTTTATCATGGCTTTTTGTCCGGAAGCAAAGCCCGTTGCATATTGGAGCCATACAAAAACGCTTCGCCTGGAGTTTGGGCAGTGCCTTATCCGGCGCTATATTTATCCTTTCATTTTATTTACTGAAGGATGTAAGTTACTTTGAGCCTATCTGCATCATGTGCCTGATTTGCCTGGTGCTGTTATTTTCAGAAACAGCATTTGGTATTTGCATCGGATGTAAGTTATATCACTTATCTGTTAAAATAGGTTTGATGAAAACACCGGAAGAAAAACCAAATTGTATGGGCGATGCATGCGAGGTTTAGTTTAGCCTAACAGTCATCGGTTAATCAAGGGTGAAGCAACCCATATCCAAACCAATGGTGTGGTACTTCCCCTTGCTCTCTGTAGCAAAGGGAAGAGACCTAAATACGTCGCCACCAATCACCATTGACTAACAACCATTGATCAACTGCTATTGTTGCAGCCCTTTAGCGCTGCGATCTTCCAGCGGAGGAGCCGGAGTAATCAGGTGCTTGTTATGCTTCACTTCTTTAAGTACTTCTTCCACCACCTTTTCCATTTGCGGATCTCTTCCCTGCATCAGGATATTTGGATCGTCCCACACTTTAAAATCAGGTCTAACCCCTTCTCCTTCCCAGAACCAGTGACCATCGTTATCGTACAACCTGGCTCCTGGGACCGTAATGGATCCTCCATCAATCAACCGGTGACCGGTAGCCGGCCCAACCAAAATACCCAATGTGCGTTCTCCAACAATAGGCCCGGCTTTAAGTTCCTGGAAGGCCCACGGCAGACCATCACCACCAGAACCTGCCCATCCATTAATCAGCATTCCCATTGGGCCTGTGTTGGTTTTAATAGGGTTCCTGTGGTCCTTACCATGACGCCAATGCAGATGACAATTAACAGGGCGCTGCAGTAGTTCCAGGAACCTGTCGGCTAACTGCCCTCCTCCGTTAAACCGCTCGTCAATAATAAATCCTTTTTTATCGAGCTGTCCGTAATACATGCTGACCAGTTCCATCTGTCCCTGGCTCGAAGTGTTAGACATATATATGTATCCCAGTTGCCCGTCGGATAGTTCATCAACCATTTTTCGGTTATTTTCTATCCACTCCAGATATCGCAATGTTCGTTCCTGACCACCAGTCATACATTTAACAACCACGTCTTTGGCTTCATTTTCTTTACCCGATGAAGAAATTTTGAGCAAAATTGTTTTCCCTCCCAGACCTTCAAACGCCGCATAAGGATCTACATCCGGATCCAAAGGAATACCATTTACAGAGTGAATATAATCACCTACCATTACTTTAACCCCGGGTTTATCAAATGGAGAACGCACCTTTGTATCCCAATTGGCTGGTTGAACAATTCGTTTAATTTTATAAAGCTTTTCTTCTTTTGTCCAGTCAATTCCTAAGTATCCTCCTTGTGTGGAAGGCGCACTTTCCATTTCACCTCCACTTGCATAAGTATGACCGGCACTAAGCTCTGCTACCAAGCTAGCCTGAATGATGTTGATATCCCACCTTGTTCTGGCATCTTCAACTAGCTTACCATATCGGTCACGCATGGTCTTCCAATCGACACCCTGCATGTTGGGATCGTAGAAGAAATCGCGGTGCCTGCGCCAGGTGTCGGCAAATATCTGCTTCCACTCTTCTTTTGGAACCCAGTTCATCACCATATCATTGGTCGGAACGGGTTTGTCTATTTTTTGGGATGGAGCTGGCTTAATGATTCCGTATTTACCGTTTGATCCTACCAACATAGCCTTTCCGTCGGCCGTAACAGAGACATGGCTCACATTATCCATTATTTTTTTCTCCTCATGTTTTTTCAAATCGAAAAGGTAAAGTGAACTCGTTTTGTTGCCCGAACCCGTATTGGGCCTGCGTAAAAACACCAGCTTGCCTTTAAATGTTGCCAGCCTGCTTATATTACCTGCTTTGGGAGGAAGAACTTCCATGCGTGCTTCGGCATCTGTAAAATCTATTTCAACTTTAATCCCTTTGGCATTCTTTTCTCCATTCGCATTTTTCTCATCATCTTTTCCGTTAACCTTCTTTGCCTCATCATTCTTTCCATTCTCTTTTTCCTTCTTCTCGGAATCGCTGTTACTTTTATCCTCTTTTAGGGCTACGGTATCGTTTTTGGCCTTAAGTAAAAGCGGAATATCCTTTTTTAATGCTATGGAAGCAATTTGGGTACTATTGGGGTATATCCAGGTTCCGTCACCTAACGAAGAATAGGCGGCATTCATACTCCTTTTGGTCAGGTAGAAAATATACTTACCATCCTGGCTAAATACCGGATAGGTGTCGTCGTAAAAACCGCTGGTTAGCTGCTGTTGAACCTTTTTTTCTACGTTGTAAACCATCACTGCTTCATTGCTATTTTCCAATCCCAGACTATATGCCAACCATTTAGAATCGGGTGACCACGAAAGCTGAAAACCAAACCTTGAAGAATGGCCAATATTCCATTGGCTCTTGCCTGCTTTTGTAAGTTCCCCGTTATCTGCATCTATTACCCAAATAGTATTGGTCTCGTCAATAAAGGCCATCATTTTACTATCGGGTGACCAGTGTATCTTGTAGCCAAAACCTTTTCCCCGCCGGGTTAGTTTTTGGGGTTGGTTGTTAGTTTGTGTGTCTTGCAACCAAATTTCATACTCTCCCGATCTGTCACTCCAATAGGCAATGGTTTTGCCATCCGGCGACCAGGCCGGATTTTGATCAAAAGCTCCGCTTGATTGTGTTATATTGAGTGTATAACCTTCCTTCACCGGAACATTAAACAACTCGCCCCTCGCTTCGAAGGCGATACGGGTGCCTCCGGGTGAAGCTGAAGCATTAGAGATTTTTTTACCTACGTATTTGATCCTTGGTATTTCAACAGACAAATCACTGACTATCTTTACATCCACCTTCCGTGATAATTGCGTTGAAGCATCCATCACATACAACTCGCCACCAATTTCGTAAATCAGTTCTGTTTTACTTCCGGATAAAAATGAAATGTCGAAATTTTTATGTTTAGTTATCTGGGTTTTAGCCTTTGTGGCCGGATTATATTCCCAAATATTTAAGCGCATATTCGCATCCCTGTCCGATAAAAAATAAACCTTCTTGTCAATCCAGGCCGGTTTGCCATCATTTGCCTCATCAGTTGTTACTCTTTCTGTTTTGCGGGTATTAAAGTCGTAAATAATGATATCGGAAGTAAGACCTCCCCTGTATCTTTTAAAAGGATAGTTCTCGGTTATTTTAGTGATATATGCCAATTGTTTCCCATCCGGAGAAAAGGAAGCAAGCTCTCCATAAGGGATGCTTAACTCTTCAGGCAATCCACCTTTTTTATCCACCATAAAGAATTTATTTAACCTGCCAATGCCGCTATTTCTGCCTGAGGCAAACAAGATCTGTTGACCATCCGGATGCCAATCAATCATCCTGTCAGAAAAAGAATTGTAGGTAACCCTGTTAGGTATACCTCCTTTTACAGAAACCACATAGACATCTGAATTACCATTGTATCTGGCTGTATATGCAATTTCTTGTCCGTTGGGAGAAAATTTTGGCCAGGATTCTTCTCCTGGCGAATGCGTGATTTGCATGGCCGTTCCTCCATTTTTGTCAACAATCCAAATATCCCCTCCGTATACAAAGGTTATTTGCGTTTCGGAAATATCCATGTAACGCATCAGTTTGGCACTTATCTGTCCTGATACTCCTAACGAAAAAGTTAATGCAACACACAACAATACTATATTTTTCATTCTTTTAATATTTAGAAAATCCTGATAATCGGTGCAATTACAGCCATGTTATTGTTCTACGTAAAGAATTGGCAAAACAGTATATAGACCCGCATAATTACTCCGACCATGTCGGCTTCATGTGGAAATTGATTAGATAATTTATACTTTAAGACAAGACAATGAATAAGATTTTATTCAACTGTTGCTTAAGTTAAGAAAATAATCCCGTAACAAAAAACAATGAAGAAAGACATAAAAATACCGCTGATAAAAATTACTTCCATATCTTTCCACATTTAATTCCTTATGTGATAATAACCTAACTATCTGACGTACTAGTGACCTAGTGTATGCGTAGTATGGCATTTCATGCACCATCCTTCGAATATACACTGCTGTTTATTAACCGTAAATCCGTGCATTTATGGTACCACACCCCCATTACGTTTATACTCTGTTTGTTGTGCGTTCGTTTATTTTATCATAACCCGATCTCCACCAAAATCGTTTTCTTTCGTTTTTTTTAAGCGTTGGGCGCCATTTTTAAATCATCTCTCTTTTGTCAGCAGCATTCAAATTTTAGTGATACCTAAAACCGCAGGCGATAGGCAAAAAAATCCCGTAGATTACACCCATTGGCATCTCTACGGGATTTCTTCTATATCCTAAATAAATATTCAGTTTAAGGCTTCCAATATTTTTTTAATATACATTGGGTATACGTTAATTTTTTTTACAAATCCAGCACCATCTTCTCCAGCTCATCTCCACCGGATAACATCAGTTCCGGGTTTTCAAGCATTTTCTTTAAGGTAACCAAGAAACCAACGGAATCTTTCCCGTCGATAATACGATGGTCATAGGATAAGGCGGTGTACATAATGGGTCGGATCTCTACCTTGCCATTTACGGCCATTGGTCGCTCAACGATATTGTGCATGCCCAATATGGCCGATTGTGGGGGATTGATCAATGGTGTGGAAAGCATAGAACCGAACACACCTCCGTTGGTCACGGTAAAGGTGCCACCGGTCATCTCGTCCAGGCTAATTTTACCGGCTCTGGCTTTAACGGCCAACTGCTTTAGCGTTTCTTCTATTTGAGCCAGGCTTAATGATTCGGTATTTCTGATTACCGGTACCATCAATCCTTTTGGTGTTTGAACCGCTACGGAAACATCCACATAATTTGGCGTTACTATCTCGTCAGCATCAATCATGGAATTTACCATAGGGTGTTTTTGCATGGCCAGGGCCGATGCTTTAATAAAGAAAGACATGAAACCCAATTTGACACCATGCTTTTCCACAAACAAGTTCTGGTACTTTTTGCGCATAGCCATAATGTTGCCCATATCCACCTCGTTAAAAGTGGTCAACATGGCGGTTTCCTGTTTTACTGCTACCAAACGGGCACTCAGCTTTTTACGCAAGGAGCTCATTTTTTGCCGGCCCAGCTCGCGTTCTTTGGGCTGTGCAGCTAATCCTTGCGCAACCGGTGCAGCCCCCCCGTCCACACCTTGCGCTTTGATGGCATTAATTTCTTTTTTAGATATGCGATGCAGTCCGTTGATAACATCTTCAACCGTCCATCCTTCCTCTTCCATAAGGTTTTGGGCTACCGGGCTTACCTTAACCTTTGCATGTCCTTCGGAAACAGGTTTCTTTTCTGCTGTTTTCGTTTCAGGAGCTTGGGCTTCTGTGGCCGGAGTTTCCTCATGCACAGTTGCTTCCGAACTTTCTTCGGGAGCAACCGATGTATCGATGGTACAGGCTATTTCACCCACTGCAACCGTTTGCTCCTCTTCTACCAATATTTTAATTTTCCCGGCCTTGTCCGCGTTTAAGGTAAGTGTGGCCTTGTCTGATTCTATTTCTGCCAATTCCTGGTCTTTGTTTACCACGTCACCATCGTTCACCAACCAACTGGCAATTTCTACTTCGGTAATGGACTCTCCCGGGGAAGGGACTTTTATCTCTATTATCATGCTATTATTTTTTCAATCAGTGACTTAAATCTTATTTTCTAAATTTCTCCACCTATCCGACAGACGGGCAAAGCGAAGTTGCTATGTAAATACCTTTAATTCGTTATGCGTCGGTTTAAATTAATCTGATTATTTCCCGCGCCAGGGCACCGGGTTATACATACAATCCCTACAAGACTGTTTTGTTTATATTTTCACTCCTTACACTTAAAAAGATGTCTCTGAATCATCAATTATAGCTTCATAAAGGCTTCAGCTGCCAGGCTTGTGAAGACCTCAAATTGGTCGTTTACTTATCGTAAATGACCCATTTGAGGGCAAGCATATCACGGCAGTCGGAGTTTTTATAGACGCTAAATTGAAAATCTGGGCTTTTCCTGAAAATACTTATGCTGCTTTAATATTTCCTTTCTGTCTTTGCCTTCAACACACTGTAAACCGCAATATTTGTTTTTAAGCTCACAATGGCATTTTTTAAATATCTTGTCCACTATTTCCTTCTGCCCTACCATATGTAAGCCGTTCAAACCCGTAGCAGGACTACCACTGGCCAAACGAGCAACCGGAATCAGGTTAACACCCTTAAACATGCCTCGAATATATTTCCACGCCCCCATATTCTCGGGTTCTTCCTGAACCCAAAGATGCAGGATAGCGTTTTTATATTTGGTTAAGATCCCTTGCAGCTGATCATTAGGAAAGGGGTGCATTTGTTCGATTCTAATTAATGCCACATCCCGGGCATTCAGTTCCTCTTTGCGCACCAGCAAATCATAATAAACCTTTCCTGTGCAGAACACAACCCTTCTAACCTTCTCTGCGTCAACGTTAATATCGTCAATTACCTCCCGAAATTTACCCTTGGCTAATTCATCTATTGTTGAAACACATTTTGAATGACGCAACAAACTTTTGGGCGTAAAAATAATCAACGGCAAGCGAATATCCCGCATTACCTGTCGCCGCAGCACATGAAAAAGGTTAGCTGGCGTTGTGCAGTTAACCACTTGCATATTGTTATTGGCTGCCATCGATAAAAAACGCTCCACACGTGCACTGGAATGCTCCGGCCCCTGACCTTCGAAACCATGCGGCAAATACAACACCAGGCCGTTCATCAAACCCCACTTTTCTTCTGCCGAACTGATATACTGGTCGATAATCACCTGGGCCACATTATAAAAATCCCCGAACTGGGCTTCCCAGATAGTCAAGCCATTGGGTGTTGCCAGGGCATAACCATAATCGAATCCCAGAACCCCGTATTCCGAAAGGTGGGAGTTGTACACGTTAAAACGAGCCTGATCATCTGACAAATGTTTCAAAGGGAAATATAGTTTCTCGGAATCTTCAATGGTCAATCCGGCATGTCTGTGGGCAAAGGTACCTCTTACCGAATCTTGCCCGCTTAAGCGCACCGGGTGTCCTTCGGTGACCAGCGTGGCATAAGCCAGTTGTTCGCCCATGGCCCAATCCAAACGATCTTTCGCCACCATTTTTTTACGGTCGTCCATAATCTTATGCACTTTCCTAAAAAATGGTAAATCATCGGGCAAGGCCGTCAACTTCTCGCTCAACGCAAGTAACTTATCCTTCTCTACACCTGTTTCAACCGACGTGATAAAATCCTTAGGCTCGGAATACCGGAACCCCTTCCAATAATCCTCCAGGAACCGCTGGATAACCACTTTATCAATACTCTTGGAATCTTCCAACTGTTTTTCCAGATATACGTCGAACCCCTTTTGCAAGGCATTAATTTCTTCCCTAGAATACACCTTTTGTTCCAACAGCTTTTCTCCGTAAACATCTCTGGGATTAGGATGTTTGGCTATCGACTTATATAAAGTAGGCTGTGTAAACCTGGGTTCGTCCCCTTCGTTATGCCCGTATTTACGGTACGAAAGCACATCAATAAATACATCGGCATTAAATTTCTGTCTGAATTCCACGGCCAACTCCAGCGCATATACCATGGCTTCGGCATCGTCGCCATTTACATGGAAAACAGGGCTTCGGGTTACCTTACCCACATCCGTGCAATAAGTACTGGAACGGGCATCCAGGTAATTGGTGGTAAAACCCACCTGGTTGTTGATGACAATATGAATCGTCCCCCCGGTTTTATACCCCTTAAGCTGACTCATCTGAACCACCTCATAAACTACACCTTGCCCTGCAATGGCGGCGTCACCATGAATTATGATAGGTATCGCCTTGCTAAAATCCTTCTCGAATTTGTTATTAATGATGGATCGGGTAATACCTTCGATAATGGGTCCCACCGTTTCCAGGTGCGACGGGTTGGGCGCCAGGTTAATCCTCACTTTGTTACCATCATCTGTAATAATGTCGTTTTGATAACCCAGGTGATACTTCACGTCCCCTAATGAAATTCCTTCGGCATATTCATCGCCCACAAATTCCTTGAAAATATTTTCGTACGGTTTTTTCAGGATATTGGCCAGCACGCTTAATCTGCCGCGATGCGCCATACCGATCATAACCTCCTGAATACCCAAATTGGCGCCTTTGCGGATAAGAGCATGCAAGCCGGGAATGATGACCTCACTCCCCTCCAGCGAAAAACGTTTTTGGCCCACAAACTTTTTATGGATAAAACCCTCGAAACCTGCTGCCACATTCAGTTGGTCGTAAATACACTTTTTCTTCTCAATTGAAAAATCAGGCGTATTCCGTGCGGATTCCATTTTTTGCATCAACCACTCCACTACCTCCGGATGACGAATGTATAAATACTCTACTGCAACCGATTCGCAATACGTTGTTTGCAAGTGCTCGATGATGGTCTTCAATTTTGCTTTACCTATCCCCAGCTTAGAGCCTGCCTCGAATTCCTTTTCCAGATCGGCTTTTTCCAGGCCAAAGTTCTCGATATCCAAGGTTGGAAAATACTGCCGTCGCGAACGAACCGGGTTGGTTTTGGTAAACAAGTGTCCCCTTTGCCTGTAGCCATGAATCAGGTTGGCCACATTAAATTCTTTGCTCAACATTCCGCCGGAAGACGTTGTATCGTAATTTTTACGGGCAAATTCAAAGCCCTTAAAGAACAACCTGAAACTTTCGTCAACCGATTCAGGGTCGTTTAAATAATTTTGGTACAGCTCTTCTATTGTCTCTATTTCGCTGTTTCCCACAAATGAAAATTCTTCCATAGAATAGTTCCTTATCCGCGTAATTTAATTCCTGTAGATTAATTCAACACTTTTACTTGACGAATATCCTAAACTAAGGCATTCGTTATGTTACCCTTGAGGGTTTCAATCTCCCATTTTTAGTACAAACCGATAAAATATTTTAATCGATCATTGCATACGTATCATATTGGATTCGATATAAAATGCAAGATATGTATTTTAAGGATTGATTATTCGCATTAGCAGCTGAAATCTTTTAAAAAAATATTTAAAAACTAATTATTTTTATTCTTTTGCATTTATCAATCATCGAAAACGCAATTCATGACGAATTTTTTAAGACACCTTGCCCAATATTATTTTAATAAGTATCAAACCAATATATCCGAATTTTGTTTTGTTTTTCCCGGTAGAAGGGCAGGACTTTTTTTTCAACAACATTTAAGCCAGTTGATATCAAAACCCCTATGGTCGCCCAAAACGATTACCATCAATGAGTTTATCCAGGAATTTACTACCTATCAAATTGCGGATAAAATCACCCTGGTGTTTGAACTATATCAGGTGTATGAAGAGATTTACCGCACAGGCACAAGTTTCGATGAGTTTTTGCCCTGGGGCGAAATTATATTGAACGATTTTGACGATATAGATAAATACCGCGCCAATCCTCAACAGGTATTCTCCAATTTACTGTCCATCAAAGAAATTGAAGACGACTATAGTTTTCTCACCGAAGACCAGATCAATACCATTAAAAGTTTCTGGCATACTTTTAATCCCAACAAGCTATCGGAACACCAGACTGAGTTTATTAAAATATGGGAGAAGTTGTACGAGGTTTATGAACTTTTCAACCAGCGCTTACACGATAAAAACATGACCTACGAAGGTGCTGTCTATCGTAACATTGCTGATAAAATTGATCAAAAGGAACCCTTGGATATACCCTATCCCAAAGTGATATTTGTGGCCTTTAACGCCTTAAACAGTTGCGAAAAAAAATTGTTCCATCATTTGCAAATTGGAAACAAAGCTGATTTCATATGGGATTATACACCTTGGCTTCTGCCAGATAAAACACCCCTTCCAAACCCTCATGAAAGAATGAAAGCGAACGAAGCCGTTCGTTTTATTGAGGATAACCTGCGCAATTATCCGGCACCTGCCGATTGGCACTTCCCTCACAACCCTGAAATGCCTGAAATAAAGATTACATCGGTGGCTACGGACACCGCGCAAACTCAGGTGGCACATCAATTTCTACAAGAAATACCTAAAGGTGGGAATAATACAGAACTCCATTCGGCATTACAAACAGCGGTTGTTTTAACCGATGAAACTATTTTGCTACCTGTTTTACATAGTATTCCGGATGAGATTGAAAAGGTGAATATAACCATGGGATATCCTATAAAAAACACACCAGCCTATGGATTGCTGGAGCTTGTTTTTGACTTGCAAAAAAACAGCCGGAAAACAAAGGCCGGTAAAACATGGTTTTATTTCAGAAATGTAATTCCCATCCTTACCCATCAGTACATTGAGCCTTTAAGTCCAGAATTACACAAAGAAATGGCTTATTCCATGACCAGGCGGAACAAGACTTATATCGAAGGTCATGAGCTGGACAAAAGTAAATTATTGGGTTCTGTTTTCAGGGTGGTTGAAAAAAGCGAGGACTTTTCGACCTACCTGATTGATTTACTTCAACAGATGTACGCCGGACTAAAAAATAGCGACCACAGTCAGGTCATAGAAAAGGAGTTTATTTATCAACTGCACCTGACCATTACGCAGCTGGCGGACTTGATTAATAAACTGAATGTGGAAATAAACCCGGAGACCTGGATTAAGCTTTTTAAAAGAGCTGCGGACTTAAAGAGTATTCCGTTCAGTGGAGAGCCGCTTAAAGGATTACAGGTCATGGGAATTCTGGAAACAAGAGCGTTGGATTTTGAAAACCTGATTATCCTGAATATGAACGAGGGCGTATTTCCACAGTCAGGAGCCACGAACTCTCTGGTTCCTTACAGCCTGCGAAAAGCGTTTAACCTGCCAACCATCGAGCATCAGGATGCGATATTCGCCTATTATTTTTATCGTTTGATTCACAGGGCAAAGAAGGTTCAACTATTGTACAATTCATCTGCGCAAGGGATGCAAACAGGTGAGATGAGCCGCTTCCTGTTCCAGTTGAAATATGAATATCCCCCCGAAAAACTGAGTTTTTCAACTGCTGTGGATAATATTAACATTACACCTTCAAAGGATTTTTATGTAGATAAGGATGAGAAGATCATGGCTATATTGAATCAATTTCTGGAAGGTGGATCCAGAAAACTATCGCCCAGTGCGTTGAGCACCTATTTTGAATGCCCCATCCGCTTTTACTACAAGTATATTCTCAAGGCTTCGGAGCCGGATGAGATAACGGAAGAAATTGACCCCCGGATTTTTGGCACCCTTTTTCACGAAACCGTGGAAGAAATATACAAACGCTTTGTAAGTATGGAGGTACAGCCTCAGGATATTGAAACTTTGGCAAGGGATAAGTATTCCATAAACAGGGCATTGCATGCCAGTTTTAATAAATATTTCAACCAGGATTTAAATCAAAATGATTTTAAAGATATTCAGGGCAAGAATATTTTAGTGTTCGACATTATCAAAAAATATGTTTTCCAGTTTTTAAAGGTCGAAAAACAGCATGCCCCATTTTACCTCAAAGGTTTAGAAAAAGAGGTAAGTACCAATCTCAGGGTTAACGATAAAAGTATTTGCCTGGGGGGAACCATAGACCGCTTGGACGAAAAAGATGGCGCCGTTAGGGTTATCGATTATAAAACCGGAGCAGGCGATGAGCACTTTAGCAAAGTGGAAGAACTGTTTCTGCAATCGAAACATAAATCCAAGAAGGCAATTTTTCAGACCTTGCTATACAGCTACATCCTTAAACAAAGCGATTCGGAACTACCGGCTTATTTGCCCGGTGTGGTATGGATTAAAAAGATTTTTACTTCACCTGATTATTCGCTGAAGAAAGGTACACCAACCCATAACCAAAAACTTACCCTTCAAGCCGTGGAAGAAGAGTATATTGAACATCTTAAACAACACCTGGACGATTTATTTAACAAAGACATGGCCTTTACGCAGACCCAACATGCCGACAGTTGCGTGAAGTGCAGTTACAAGGGGGTGTGTGGGAAATAGTGTGTCAGCATACAGTCCCGAAAATATCAAAATTTAATATCTTGTCATATTTGCGAGCTTCCTCGGTAAACCTTTCAAATTGAAATATGGTGTTTTTCGGGATAGACTTTATGGTGTCAGCAGTTGAACCCGGATTATGTATTGGAGGTTCGTCATGAGCATTGCAAGTACAATAAAACAAGGCATTACTGAAACGAGCCATAACTTGTCCCGATTGCTTTTGGGAGCATCGTTCTGGTGAGTTGAAGTGATGCAACAAAGTGTCTTGTTTTAAAGTAATTTCAATGTGTAATAGAATTTCTAATGCATATTGCGGGTTGAAACAACGCGATATCCCGCCACAAATAAACAGTTTATTTTTAGGCGGGGCATCAGTCAGCAAGCAGCAGACTAGAGGCGAAGCCCGAAATGAACCAGGCTACCCATATCTATTCCGCTTTGTTAAATCTTAAGTTGTAATTTTCGTCCCAGTCGATAAAACCGGCTATATTGGTTTCTGATTCCGATAGGCTGAATCCCTTAACTTTGCCTGTTTTCCCTTTAAAAATGAGTGCTTCCATATTTGCCCTGGTAATTTTCTTTTTTAAGAATTCAAAAGGAATCAACACCCTGCAGCCATTACTATAATTGGAACAACCCCAGGCAGATTTACCTTCCAAAATATGTCCTGTTTTGCATTTCGGGCATCGCAACTCCTTTTCGGCCTCTTTTTCTAGTCGCAAGCCAAAATTATCATCAAAACTCACCTGGCCGTTTACCTTTTTGCCCTCCAAAATAAATCCTTTAATGGATGGCGTTTTTCCTTTTAAAATTAAGGCTTCCACCTGTTTGTCCGTAAAACTCTTACCTAAATACTCAAAGGGGATTAAGGTTTTGCAACCTGAAGCATAAGCAGAACATCCCCAGGCAGATTTCCCTTTGAGCATACTCCCTTCTTTACAGCGTGGACATTTCAGTTCCATTCCGGTTTTGGGTTTAGCTTTAGGTTTAGGTTTTATTTCCTTCTCATCATCTTCTTCGATTATGATTTTACCTTTTGAATAATCGTTCTTTACCTGAAAAACTATATCCGAAACCATTTGCTTCAGCTCAGCCATAAATTCGGAAGCCTGATATTCGCCTGTTTCGATCTCCCGTAACTTTTTCTCCCAAAGCCCTGTCAGTTCAGCCGATTTCAATAAATCGTTAGAGATAAACTCCATCAGTTTAACCCCCATCGCTGTAGGCAACACGTTTTTTCGAACCTTATAAATATACTTTCGCTTAAACAGGGTTTCTATAATATTGGCTCGGGTCGAAGGTCGACCAATTCCGTTTTCCTTCATTAATTCGCGCAACTCATCATCGTCCACCTGCTTTCCCGCGGTTTCCATAGCACGCAACAAGGTGGCCTCTGTGTAATATTTGGGTGGCTGCGTTTCCTTTTCCTGGAAATCAGGTTCGTGCGGACCGCTTTCCCCTTTCACAAACTCAGGTAATATTTTATCCTCCGAATCCTTTTTTCCGGCAACCGACTTATAAACTACCCGCCAATTTTCTTTTAAGACCTGTTTGCCCGATGTCTTAAAATGTACATCCTCAACCTTTCCAAGAATGGTCGTGGTAGATATTTCGCAATCGGGATAAAAGTTGGCAATAAACCTACGGGTAACCGTATCATAGATAATCCGCTCGTCCCGGGAAAGACTTTCGGGAGGCGTCATCCCTGTTGGTATAATAGCGTGATGGTCGGTCACCTTTTTATTATCGAATACCTTTTTTGATTTACGGATTTTCGCACTCAATAAAGGCTCCACCAATTGATTGTACTGTTTTAACCCCTTTAAAATGCCTTCAATTTTAGGATAAATATCGTTACTTAAATAAGTGGTATCTACCCGGGGATAGGTCGTCAGCTTTTTTTCGTAAAGCGACTGAATCCCTTTTAAAGTCTCGTCGGCCGACAGCCCAAACTTCTTATTACATTCCACCTGTAACGAAGTTAAATCGAACAAACGGGGTGGCGCTTCTTTTCCGGGTTTACGGTTAAAATCGGTTATCTCAAATGGTTTGTCTTTGATTTTTTCCAGGGCCGAACTACCTTCCTCTTTGCTGGAAAACTTACCTTGGGTAGAGTTAAAAGTCACCTCTTTGTAAACCGTTTTTAATTCCCAATACGGTTGCGGAACAAAATTTTCGATCTCCAGGTAACGGTTTACAATCAAGGCAAGCGTCGGTGTTTGCACCCGCCCGATAGACAGCACCGTGCCGGGCTGGCTGTATTTGATGGTGTACAAGCGGGTAGCGTTGATTCCTAAAAGCCAATCTCCAATAGCCCTGGCACTTCCCGCTGCATATAATGGATTGAACTTGTCATTGTCGTACAGTTTTTCAAATCCTTCGCGGATGGCTTCTTCTGTCAACGATGATATCCATAAACGCTTTATTTGAACCTTGCATCCTGCCTTTTGCAGCACCCATCGTTGAATCACTTCTCCTTCCTGGCCAGCATCACCGCAGTTGATCACTTCCGTGGCCGATTGCACCAACTTTTGAATAACTCCGAATTGCTTTTCAACCCCCTTATTTTCAATGAGCTTTATGCCAAACTTAGATGGGATTACCGGAAGCGTGCCCAAATTCCACCGTTTCCATTCGGGTAGGTAATCATGCGGTTCTTTGAGCGTGCACAGATGACCAAAAGTCCATGTAACCTGATAGTTATTACCTTCGTAATATCCATCCTTTCTACTGGTAGCACCTACGACTTTGGCTATTTCTCCTGCCACACTGGGTTTCTCGGCAATACAAACACGCATTTTTAACTCATGATTTTTTGTGGAAGCACGAAGATAGTAAATTTTGGCGGTTGGTTGTTGGCTATTTGTTGTTGGTTGTTGCTGATTATATTGTAAGTAATTGTTATCCTTGATTTTTTAAGTTAAATATGGGTATGTATTTTATTCAGCTTTCATACGTCTACTATCTTTCCAAATCCGTTATTTATGAGTGCCATCGAAATTGAAAATAAACTAAAAATAAAAGTTACCTGACACTATAATCGTAGCAACCATAACAAAACTCATGCTTTTGTGTTATCACAATATCATTTGAATTTATAAATTGCGTAAAAAATTATGATATGAGCAAAGAGGTAGCATTCGCACAAGAACTGATAGATTTTATATACCAAAGCCCATCCCCTTATCATGTGGTTTCCAATATCAAACAAGAACTATCTGATAATGGATTTCAAGAACTTAGCTTAACCGATTCGTGGCAACTTGAAAAAGGGAAAAAATATTTTACCACCAAAAACGATTCTGCTGTTTTTGCATTTTCTTTGGGAAACAGGAACCTTCCCGACACAGGTATTAAAATGATCTGTGCACACAGCGACTCGCCGGGATTTAAAATAAAGCCCCAACCGGAGATGTTGGTTGAGAATACATTGCTTAAGTTGAATACGGAGGTGTATGGCGCCCCGATATTAATGACCTGGTTGGATCGTCCGCTTTCCATCTCCGGAAGGGTAAGCCTTAAGAGCGATAATCCGTTATTTCCAAAATCGGCCCTTGTTAACTTAAAAAAACCCTTGTTAATCATTCCTAATTTGGCCATTCACTTAAATCGGGAGATCAACGACAAGGGTATTGTCCTGAACAGGCAAAAGGATATGCTACCGCTGATGGGGGTGGTGAACGAAACCTTCGAAAAAGACAATTATTTGCTCAGTCTGCTAGCAGAAGCGCTTCATGTAAAACAAGATGATATTATTGATTTTGATTTGACCCTTTACGAGTTTGAAAAAGGTTGCATAATGGGCATGGACAACGAGATGATCAGTTCTCCAAAGCTGGACGACCTGGCCATGGCTTATGGTGGGTTAAAAGCTTTGCTGGGATCCGACAATTCCGAAACCACGCAGATGCTTTGCATTTTTGACAACGAAGAAGTGGGAAGCGTTACCAAACAAGGAGCAGGCTCTCCCGTGTTGAACAATATTTTGCTACGAATCAATGCTGCCTTAGGATATCATCAGGATGATTTTTACCGGACTATTTACAACTCCTTTATGATATCGGCAGACATGGCACACTCCATCCATCCTAATTTGGTGGAGAAACACGATCCTGTTTTACATCCGGTAATGAATGGCGGCCCCGTCATTAAAATTCATGCCAACCAAAAATATACCACCGATGGAGATTCCGGAGCTGTATTTGAAACTATTTGCCAAAAAGCCGGGGTACCATACCAGAAATTTGTCAACCGCTCGGATATGGCAGGTGGTTCAACCCTGGGCAATGTTTCAACAGGCCAAATAGATATTCGAACGGTTGATATGGGCAACCCAATGTTGGCCATGCACTCGGTTCGCGAATTGGCAGGAGTAATGGATCAAACCTATGTGGTTAAAGCGTTCACCACTTTTTACAATCTTACATAGACAGCAAGAAGTAGGGAGAAGAAGAAACAGTGAGCGTAGATTTTTTCCTACGCTCCATTTTACTTTTACTAAGTATGTTAAAAACTATTTTCCCTTATCTGAATAATTAATGTCTGTTGTACTGTCAACTGATGACTGATCCACGATATGCCTCTCCCAATAATCCGGCAAAGCTCTGTAAATAGCTGACTGGATATCAGTTCGAACATCTTCGGCAATCAACTTTTTATTATACTGGTTGGGATGGATTCTGTTGGATAAGAAAATATACATTAAATTATATTCCGGATCCATCCAAACCAAGGTGCCGGTAAAGCCCGAATGGCCATATGATGATGGGGAGGCTTCATGACAAGTGGGGCCCGACAACTCGGGATCGAGTACAGGTTTGTCAAAGCCTAAGCCTCTCCTATTGCCTTCTTTCACTATGGAGGTGAATGTTTTCAAGGTGCTCGAATCAATATACCGTTCACCTCCGTAATACCCATTGTTAAGGTACATCTGTAAAATCTTGGCCAGGTCTTCGGCACAAGCAAACACGCCTGCATGCCCGCCAACTCCACCTAGCATCGCCGCACCCGGATCGTGAACATATCCATGAATCACTTCTTTTCTGAATGACACATCGTTTTCCGTAGGCACAATTTCCCGTTTGTTGAACTTTTCCAACGGCAAGTACATCATTCTTTCCGCCCCCAATGGTTTATAAAACGTGTTTTCAACAAATTGGTCCTGGGTGGTATTAAATTTGTTTTCAATAATTTCTTTCAGATAATAATAACCCAGATCGCTATACCGATACTCAGGATTTCCCTGTATTTCGGACGTATCAATGCCCATCCGAATCGAATCTATAAAAGCTTTGTTCATATACAAACCGGAACTAACCTGTATGTTAAAATCATCGCTTTTGGAGCGTCGGAAAACGTCAGACCTATACCGGGCACCCCTATTCATATACAATCTATTATCCACCTTTATATTATATTGGCTCGAATACCGACGACTGTAAATATCTCCTTTCAGTTTATCTTTGTCGATTGCACGTAAGTAAAAAGGGATCCACGATTGCAATCCTGCTTGATGAACCATCATATCATTTAGTTTCAAGCCGGATTTATTGGTCCCTTCCAGGCGAGGCAGCAAATTCGACAGCGAATCTTCCAGATCGATCATATCCTTATCGTACATTTTCATCACCGATGGTATTGAAGATACTATTTTGGTAACGGAGGCAATGTCGTAAAGGTCGGTTGTTTTAACATGCCTACGTTTGTTATATGTATGATAACCAAAACCCTTGTTGTAAATCACATCCCCGTCTTTGGCCACCAAAACCTGACAACCCGGAATGGCTCTTTCCCTTATGGCTTTATACACCACCTGATCGATTAATTTAAGTGTGTCGGGCATAGCCTTACTATAACCTGGTGCAAACCCTAAACGGCTTTTTCGGGTAACTTCACCGCTTCCAAATGGGAAACGGCTATTAATGCTTTTAGCCAACACCCCTTCTGCGCCGACGCCTCCAAAAACAATCTGTGCTGCAACGCCCTGTGCTATTTCGTTTATCTCATACGAAAGTAAAATGGCCTTAAAAGGGTGTTCAACCGGTAAATCCTTCAACCGGTTTCCCGAACCAAAATGAACCAAAATCAAGTCGGCCGTTGAGGATATCTGATGAAGAAACAAATACAGCAAATCATTAATATCATTCTCGAACCAATCACCATTTACTGCAACAATAATCGTATTAAACCCTGCGGTACTTTTTCTTAGTTTGGCAATCTGGTCTATGTCCGGAACACTTTCAACATAATTGTTCTCAACAGTACAATATTTCTTCAATGTTTTTTGAAAGATGGATTCCTTATTAGTACCAATATGTATTGATGCTATTTTGCGATTCTCCAAATTACGAATGGGTAAAATATCTTTATTTTCGAGCAGCACTGCACCTTTTTTATAAATCGATCTTATAATAAGATCTATTTCTTCATTAATTTCATTATACACTTTTGGCTTGGGTTTATTGGATAACAACTCACGTATCATCACACTTTTCTTACAACTCTCTTCCAGCAGGTTTTGAGGCAAAACATTATTCTCAAAAACCCTCCATAAAATATCGAAATCATTATCCACATTATCCGAATAAATTAAGTCCCCATTTTTTAGTAACATTTCCAGCGAGGGATCTTTTGAGTTCCTCCTTATATCCTGAATACTCTTCCAATCGGTACCTTTTAAATAATCGGGAACAGAGCCATGAAGTGCATTATCATCTAGGCGTAATTGCTGTTCCGAAAGAATATTTTTAGGGAGCTGATAAAGATGGGTTTGAAAAATTTGATTCCCTGAATCAACGTCCAAACAAGGTATAATCAATCGTCCTATAGGTTCCAGGAATAAGTCTATAGGTTTGTAATCCTCATTCTGAAACAACAGGTTATATGGGGATTGCATGGGAAAGTAAGCTCCGTCCAGCTTCTTTCGCAACAACACGTTCATGAGTTGCTCTCGCACATCTTTATTGTTTCCCCGCAAGAATGCAGACCTTATCATTATGTCCGATAACATGGGAGGCCTTTCCCCGTCCGGGATTAAAAGTTTTTCAATATTTACCCATTTAGGAAAAGAATCTGCTTCCTCATCGTCAGGTTGTATCACGGGTAAAACCAGTAAGGATCGCACTCTCTCCTTCAAACTTAGCGTATGGTATATGGAGTCTACTTTTTCCTCATTTACAAAATACTGCGCCTCAACCCCAAAGTTGTATGCTACAATAAATAAGAATACGTATATATATTTAGTCACTTTACTACCTCTTTTCTACAATGATTTCATTTGATTTCAAAATTAATGTAATGAATCAATTTATTAGATAATATTTAAATTGTTTTTTGAAAAATGACCATTAAAATTATAACCTTTTTGTTTTTGTTTTATTTGGTAATTCCCACAACAAAGATTATTTTAGCCGTACTAAAAATTTCATTTGCTAGATTTCTGACGCATTATGAGTGAAAATATAAGCAGTTCTCTTAACCAAAATTGGGGAGATAAAGTAATCCTTGTAGTTGAGGATGTGGATACCAACAAAATATTTTTTGATGCCGCCCTTAGAAAAACAAATGCCAAAATACTTTGGGCAAAAGACGGACAAGAAGCAGTTGATATGTACAAAGAAAATGATATTGACTTGGTATTGATGGACCTTCAGCTTCCCATCATGGATGGATACACAGCCACCAGAGAAATCAAAAAAGTAGATGGTAAAGTACCAATCATTGCACAGACCGCACATGTTATGTCGGGGGAAAGAGAAAAATGCCTGGAAGCAGGTTGCGACGATTACCTGGCCAAACCTATCAGACTGCAGATTTTAATGGAAACATTATCAAAGTACCTGAATAAGTGAGTTCGATACTAAAATATACTGAAAGGCTTCAATTTAAATTGAGGCCTTTTTTTTGTAGCGTATTAAAAAATATTACGAATAACCCTCAACCGAAATATTTACCATGCGTTTCCGGGAAGCTTGTTATTATCATCGATGTGAAGAAGTGATTTGCCTCATGCCCCCAAAGCCGTTATGTTATAAGCCCATAAATCTACTTTTAAAAACACTACCCAAACCCATAAAAATGGAAAAAGCCATTCCGCAAGGCGAAATGGCTTTCCTGTTTGTTTGAAAATGTATCTCGTATAAGTTTATACTAAGTTATTCGGCAACTACTTCAAAGTTAACCTCAACCTTCACTTCGCGGTGAAGCTTGATTGTTGCCACGTATTTACCAATTTCTTTCACTTGGTCTTCTTTGATAGAAATGTTTTTACGCTCTACAGTATAACCTTCTTTTTCCAGTGCTTCTGCAATTTGAATAGTATTTACAGAACCGAAGATTTTGCCGGTCGTACTTGTCTTAGCACCTAAGGTCAACGAAAGACCTTCCATTTTTTGTGCCACCTCAAGCGCATCATTCTTAATCTTTTCTTCTTTATGAGCTCTTTGGCGCATGTTCTCCTCATGTACTTTGATAGCTGAAGGAGTAGCCAAAACAGCAAGCCCTTGTGGAATAAGGTAATTTCTACCGTATCCATTCTTAACCTTTACCACTTCATTTTTGTGACCAAGGTTGGCTATATCATCTCTTAATATTACTTCCATTTTTTGTCCTCCTTTTTTATTTCATCAAGTCAGTAACATAAGGCAACAATGCAATGTGACGGGCACGCTTAACAGCTGTTGCAACTTTTCTTTGATACTTTAAAGATGTACCAGTTAAACGACGAGGAAGAATCTTACCTTGCTCGTTCAAGAATTTCTTTAAGAACTCAGGATCTTTGTAATCAACATACTTGATCTTGTTTTTCTTAAAACGACAGTACTTTTTCTTTTTGATCTCAACCGATGGAGGCGTTAAATATCTGATTTCACTTTGATTTTGTGCCATGGCCTATCTCTCCTTTTTTTCTTTGATGGTTTTTCTTCTTTTCTCACTGTAAGCAACTGCATATTTATCCATCTTGAAAGTCAAGAAGCGGATAACACGCTCGTCGCGACGAAAAGCAAGCTCTAGCTTGGCGATCGCATCAGGTTGTACTTTAAAGTCGAACAAGTTGTAAAAACCTGTCGATTTCTTTTGGATAGGATACGCCAATTTGCGCAGCCCCCAATTCTCTTCGTTTACCATTTCACCTCCATTTTCTGTAATCACAGAACGGAATTTTTCAACCGCTTCCTTCATCTGAACATCAGACAAAACGGGAGTCAAAATGAAAACGGCTTCATAATGATTCAACATAATGATAATAAATTAATTAATAAATTCGGCCGCAAAAGTAGTTATTTTAATTACAGAGTGCAAATATTTTGATGCAAAATATTCGCAAGTCATTGGCGATTAACAAATCAAATTATACTGGTAAGTGATAGCAGTTCTGGCAGTCTCAATATTTTACATTTATATCAAGAAGAAATGAATAAAATTTCTTTAAAAAATTTAGCATATGGCAAAAATGCTTTATCATTGTTTTTTTACAATTAATATATCTATTACATTATTATTTGATATCAGATAGCATTTTTATTGTAGTTGGTGCTGATGGTTTTAAACGATAATATATTTGCCTTATCGCTTCTTGAAATAGTCTTATCGGTATTTTTAATACCACTTCTTGAACAATTAATTGCAAGGACCTACTTAAATTAAGAACTTAGATATTTTAGCCTTTGCTATCTTTTTCTCTTCCTCATCTCACTTTTGTTCTATTTCTATTCAAAAATAATTTCAATAGTATTTTTTATTGTACTATTAGTTTCAGTATTTCATGAAATTTATAAGGACTTTGGATTTCTGAAAAAGAAAGTGAGTGAACATTTCGTTTTTTTTTCTTATTTTCTCATTTCTTTTTGCCTTTGCACATATTCCAGTTATTAATTCAACTTATAAAGAATTAGGCTTTGGAACTCGGTTAATTGTTGTGAACCTTTTTCAATTCTTCCGTTTGCCATCATTTTGGGAATGGTTCGCCTTAAATATGGAATTAAGTATTCCATACTGCTCCATAATTTTAAATAATGGATTGATTCTTGTGTTAAACAGCATTATTTACGATTAATTGCATCTAACAAAGACAGCTCTTGCACTTAATTTGATTGAAGTCAATTTTGCCAACTATATTTCTTTAAGAAATATACTAATCAGATGTTTACAAACAATCTCTTTGTTTTTTATATCAGATTCTTAATGAATACTTTCGCAGGAATTTACTATTGTATGATATAAATCATCAAAAGAATTAACCTTTGAATAAACAATGTTTCTGTCCATTTTTCTGAACGGAAGCTGTTGTATATTTAAAATGCTTAAATATTTGGCCGAATTATAAAGCCCTCCCGCCGGTTCAATATTAGGAGTAAATGAACTTAGCTTTAAATGGATTTAACCCCGATTTAGTGATTCTTCCTCGATGGATATTCCGGAGCAAGCACCCCCTTACCAAACGTTGGTTGAGGTCATGTTTTTAGCATGACATTCCGGCGGACATTGACCCCTTAAAATGTTTTTCGAGGAAAACATATTGCTCCGAAAACGGAAAAAAACGGAGCGTGTTGACCCCTTGGATTTAGGTTTATTTAATTAGTGGCCGGAACTACTAATTGATACTGATTATGGCAGGGAAACCTAAAAGAATGTAAGCATTCGACTTGATACATATTAGTTTAGTTAATTCCTACCACAAATTATTATTGGAAATGCTGGATTATTTTAAAATGTATAGTAATTTAATCTTACTTCTGAAATCGCATATTTAATATTATTAATCCGTGGACTTGCTGTTCTTTGTGGCTTGGTGGTTTCCTTTACATCAAGGTATCATGCATGAATTTTAAATATTTACCCACCTTTATTCACCACAAATTATTACCTCATAAAAAACGCTATTGTAATACATTTGACTGTAATTTAAATGCAAAAATCAGATGTTGAAGATTAAAAGAAATTTACTGGCTATATGCTTGATTTTATTATTGGGGCTTGAGATTATTGTTGCCCAAAACCCATTAGTGACGCATATGTTTACGGCCGACCCTACAGCTCGCGTTTTTAATGGCAAATTATATGTCTACCCATCAAGCGATACTTATCCACCTAATGGCAGGGAGAAAGAATTTCCCCGTTTTTGTATGCCTGGTTATCATGCCTTTTCGCTGGAAAATGGAGCTACTTGGAAAGACCATGGTTGGATATTGAAAGAAAATGATGTGCCCTGGGGCGAAAAAGATACTTATGCTATGTGGGCGCCTGATTGTATTGAAAAAGATGGCAAATACTATTATTATTATCCTGCCAAGCCAAAAAACGACAATGCCTTCCGTAGAATTGGTGTTGGTGTTTCAAAAAGTCCCACCGGTCCCTTCAAATGGGAAAAAAGTTATATTGAGGGTGTATCAGGAATAGACCCTGGTTTATTGGTGGATGATAACGATAAAGCCTACTTGTTTTTTGGTGGTGGACATGAATTGTACGTAGCTCCATTGGCCGATAATATGAAAGAAATAACCCAAGACCCTATTTTAGTGGAAGGTCTGCCTGCCGGTTACAAAGAGGGGTCTTTCCCTTTTAAAAAGGATGGTAAATATTATCTGACATTTGCCCATGTGTTTGCCGATGAAGGTTATACCATTGGTTATGCAATCAGTGACAATCCTATGGGACCGTATACCTATCAGGGAAAAATAATGGATAATATCTACAATGGAACGAATCACCATTCGGTTGTAGAATATAATGGTCAATGGATTCTATTTTACCACTCCTGGGATATCAGTGGATATAACAAATTGCGCTCTATGCGAGCCGATTACATGACCTTTAAAAAGGACGGCACCATTAAAAAAGTAAAACCAACATTACGAGGCATTGGAACCCCGCAAGTAGGCGATACGATTCAGGTGGACCGTTACAACGATATTTCAGGTGCAAAAACGGCCTTTGTTGGAGGAGAGAAAGAGCCTAACGGATGGATGATCTGCGATGCCCGAATGATGAGTTATGTGCGATTTGACAGGGTTAAGTTTGATGGTGCCAGGAAAATTAAGGCCCGTGTTGCCAGCGGTCAACGTATGGGAAGCTTCGAGGTAAGGCTGAATAATCCCAAAGGTAAATTGATAGCCGAATTCCCTATTGAATATACGGGTGGGTGGAGCTCATGGAAAACCATTGAAGCTGATATTAAACAACCCGTTACTGGAACACATAACCTTGTGGTTGTTTTTAAATCGGACTGGGGGAGTACTAAATCGGTTAATTTGAATTGGTTGCTGATGAAATAGACTTTTGGTATTAGATAGCACTATCCTTAAGTAAATTAACTAAAAAGGAGCCGATGGGTGAAATGCCAACGCTCCTTTATTTCAGTTCTACTAGTCCATACCTAAACCATACTTTTTAAAAAAACTAATTTAGAATAAACATATACGATTAAGTTCACTTATTTATATTTGTGTGAATAATCCCAAAAAGATGTCAATTTGCCACGGATTCTAACAATACTATATTTCTTTTTTCTAATTCCTTCCGTTTTAATTAAAGGAAACAATCATCTTCCCATATACCATAACCATTTTTCTGCAGGAGATGATAAGCCTCAAAATATAGAATCTTATCTGGACGAAATCAGGGCGCAAGTTGGTCGCTTTACGGCCCATCAAAAAAACAGCAAACTCAGCATCATCCCCAATGATTCTGCCGTGAGTTTTGCCTGCTGGATTAAACCCGGCAATACCATTGAGCAATCCGGAACCTTGCTTAGCGAGAACGACATCTTCAATTTTCGCTATTTATCTACAAGACAAATCCAATTTAACCATTACAATAAAAAAGATATAGACACCCAACCAATCATATGTGCCGATACGTGGCAACACCTTGGCTTTACCTTGAACGCCGCTGGAATACTTCGTATATACTACAATGGCGATTGCATAATAACAGATTCGATTAACCCCGACTGGCATAAAAACAGAAGCAGATATATTTTAGGTAACGATAAAATGGGTGTTGCAGCTCAAGGACTTGTAGATGACGTTTTAATCTATAAAAAAGAACTCTCAGATAAGGAAATTAAACAGCTTTACCTTGAAAGTAAAATCAATGGCCCATTGCAACATAAACTACTGGCTTATTTTCCTTTAGAAGGTAATTCAAAGAATAATATGCAGCATCAAATACAGTCCATCAGGCAACATATATACTTCACACATGATGAAAAAAGAGGACTGTGTGCCGATTTTAAAAACGACAGTTGTTTTATTGATTTCAAAGGGTTTGAATTTGACCAACAAATGACCGTGTCGTGCTGGCTTAAGCCTATACAGAACAATAAAGTCATGGCTATTATCGGAAACAAAAACCTTGCTTTCAGGCTCAATGCTCAGCAAAATGCCTTATTATTTACCGTACCTATGCTTTATACCTCCTACTCAAAACATTTTAAAACCGACTTGAAGGAATGGATGCACATAGCCATATCGGTGAGCATCAACCACAAAGTCGATTTTTATATCAATGGTGTCATGTTTGACTCCAAAAGCGTTGAAGGGAAAGCAGGTAACAATGCCATTGTAACCGTCGGAAGAAGTATTTGGAAAAACAATTTCAACGGTAAAATGAGTCAGCTGGCGCTTTGGAACAGAGCCCTTGGACCCGATGAAATCAGGCAGGTGTACAACGGAAAGCTGGAAACTATAGAACCTCATAAACATTATTCGCCTCTCCCCTTTTTATTAGTTGGAATTATAGCTGTTTTAGCAATAACCTTTGTGGTTTATTACCTTAAAAACGGTAAAAACAATCCCACGCAGGAATTCCGCAAAACTGAAGCTCAAAAGAATGCCATCCACCTTATCCATACCTTTAAAGCATACGACAAAAACGGTATTGATATCAGTAACCAATTCTCACCTACGCTTATCAGACTTTTATCGTTGATTATACTATACCCAATTTTAACAAACAACTATATTACTTCGGCTGAACTATCCGATATATTATGGGAAACAGATAGTCCTTCGCAACAAAAGAATAACCGCAGCACTAATATTCATCGGCTGCGTAGGTTATTGGAGAACTTTAGGAATATTGAGTTGTCGTATCAAAACAGGGAATGGAAACTTTTACATGACAATAGTTTACATGTAGATATTCATTTTATGGCAGCATCCCTAAAAAATGAAACTTACCAATACATACGGGAAGACTTATCCCTCTGCCGTCAGCTTAAAACCAACAGTTTTGATTCATTAATAGAGCAATACGAACAAAAATATATTACACTATTACAAAGTATCTGCACTGCACAATATAAAAAACAGGCATACCAGGTTGTTGCCACTTTGGCTAAATCATGGACCAGCATTGCTCCTTTAAGCGAAATCGCTCACAAATACCTGATTTCCGCTTTACTTAAAACAAAACAAAATCAGTCAGCATTAAACACTTTTGCTTCTTTTAGTTCGAGATATGTTAAAATTTTTAATGAAGAACCTACATTTAACATGGAGGACTGTAACCGCTTTATGGATGATATTTAATTTGTAATTAAAGGCGTATTTTTTATTTACCCCCCATTTTACCCCTGTGTTTACCCAATTTAAAACCTGGATATACTTAAATTTGACCAAAACTGTTCGACAAGCATTCTGGTGCGACCCAAACGTATAAATCTAAAAAACAAGAAATGAAAAGTACATCTATAATGGTAATAATTACATTCCTTCTTTTACTAATTACAAATATAAGTGCCCAAACCTACTTTAACGTTGTCGATTTTGGTGCTAAGGCAGACGGGAAAAACATAGATACCAATGCACTGCAAAATGCCATTGATGCAGCTACCAACAACGGAGGTGGAACCGTTATAATTCCTTCGGGCAAAACGGTAGTCACAGGAACTTTTTATATGAAAGACTATGTGACCCTTAGGGTGGAAAACGGAGCCATACTTCAAGGAAGCTCCAACATGGCCGATTATGGTAATGACACCCATAAAAATATGTACAAGAATGAACCTCATATGAACAAGTGTTTGATTTATGCCGAGGATGCCAAATCATTTGCTTTTGAAGGACATGGGGTAATTGATGGAAACGGTCATACCAAGTATTTTACCCGGA
Organism: Saccharicrinis sp. 156; assembly: GCF_050589685.1. Taxonomy (NCBI): domain Bacteria; kingdom Pseudomonadati; phylum Bacteroidota; class Bacteroidia; order Marinilabiliales; family Marinilabiliaceae; genus Saccharicrinis; species Saccharicrinis sp. 156. The sequence goes on along the minus strand of NZ_JBNGOS010000024.1, from coordinate 30,966 downwards.
AAACAGGTCGCCCTATGTTGATGCGCTTTAAAAACTGCGATAAAATTCATATGCGGGATATCACTCTGATTAATCCTGCTGCCTGGACTTCCGCTTGGTTGTATTGCAACGAAATTGTAGTAGAAGGCATTCGTATCCATAGTCGCTCCAATGGCAATGGCGATGGCCTTGACTTTGACGGGTGCACCAATATTCGTGTTTCAAACAGTTCATTTGATAACAGCGATGATTGTATTTGCCTACAAGCCTCTTTGCCGGATAAGCCATGTAAAGATGTTGTTATCAGCAACTGTGTATTCGAAACAAAATGGGGAGGAATGCGAATCGGTCTGCTTTCACGTGGAGATTTTGAATCGGTAACCGTGACCAACTGTACGTTTAAAAACATTAAGGACAGCGGACTTAAAATTCAAATGAATGAAGGAGGAAGCATGAAAAACATGGTATTCTCAAATCTGGTAATGAAAAACGTCCCTCGCCCTATCTTTATGACTTTTGCTCAGCAAAAGGCTTGTGTAGATGCGCCTGAAGAAATGTATCCCATGAAAGAGATGAAAAACTTCACCTTTCAGAATATTATTGCCGACAATACAGAACTTGATAAAAACTCTGCGTTCTTTTTAACCGGAATGCCCGGAAAATACATAGAAAATGTAATTATTAAAGATGTTCAATTTTTCGTTTCAGGTGGCGGGACCAAGGAAGATGCCAAAAAAAACGACCACAATGAATATACGTTGGAGGTACTGGAAGGCTGGTGGCCTGAATTTAGTCGGGTTGGAACTTTGCCTGCTTCCGGGATGTTTTTACGCCATATGAAAAATGTGCATGTAGATAATTTTCATCTACATATTACAGGGGAAGATGCTCGTAAACCCGTCGTATTTAAAGATGTGGTAAATAGCACATTATCTAATACTTACGCCAACAATAAAAAAGTAAAGCTATAAAAAAACGTAAAACCCGCCACGAATCGCTAAAACCGTAAGATAGCATAGCTTTCGTTGCGCTATCCTTTGCGTACTCTGGGGTAAAAAAATAAAAAAACATGCAAAAAGTACTTACATTAATTTTATTCATATCTTTTTTCACAGTTAATATTTCCGCCCAACCTGTTCCTCTTTGGGAGAAAGGAAAAATACCTAACCACCAAAAATCGAAAGGGAAAGCGTTTATCCCCAAACGTGATATTATTTTTATAACAAACGTGCAGGCACCCACCATTGAGGTCCTTTTACCGTCGAAACAAAGTGCCAATGGAATGGCTGTATTAATATGCCCGGGCGGGGGATATGGCGGGGTTTCGTACGATTGGGAAGGAACCGATGTTGCCAAATGGTTAAACGGCAGGGGTATTGCTGCATTCGTTTTAAAATATCGTATGCCACAAGCCGAATCGGTAATTACCTCGCATAAAGCCCCATTGCAAGATGCGCAACGCGCGATGAGATACATTCGTCATTACGCAGAGAAATTCAACATCGACAAAAACAAAGTAGGTGTGATGGGGTTTTCTGCCGGTGGACACCTGGCCTCTGCCTTGGGAACGCACTTCGAACGAGCCTATTACAAAAGCAAGGACGATATGGATAACGAAATGATCCGTCCCGATTTTATGATGTTGATTTATCCTGTTATCAGTATGCAAAAAGTTATTACTCACTATGGTTCCAGAAAGCATCTGCTTGGAGAAAACCCATCCGACGAATTGGTTACTGAATTCTCCAGTGAGTTACAAGTATGCGAAAAAACACCGCCTACTTTTATTTTACATTCTGGCGATGATAAAGCTGTGCCTGTAGAAAACTCAATAAGGATGTATCAGGCTTTGGTAAAACACAAAGTATCTGCCACCATGCATATATACCCTACTGGCGGTCATGGATATGGACTAGGAAAAAGCCGCATTGCTGCACCAGACTGGACTAAATTAGCTGAGGAGTGGCTGGAAAAACAGACAATGAGGTAAATTATAATAGACTTGCAGATTTTATATTCAACATCTTAACCTCTCCCAAACGCTACGAAAAATTTTACAGAAACCTGAGATAAAACATAACAAATGAAAAATTTAATTTACCTGGGTGTTACCCTTTGGATATTCCTTTACTCTTGTCAACCTCAACCTAAGGTGGCCAACATACTCAATTATGGCGCAGCAGCAGATAGCCTTACCTTAAACAGCACCGCTATTCAAAATGCGATTGACGATTGTAATGCTGCCGGAGGTGGAACTGTTGTAATACCTGCCGGAGCATTTATTTCGGGAACTGTTCTTTTAAAAGATAATGTTACCCTTCATCTTGAAAAAGGAGCACAGTTAATTGGTAGCAAGAACCCCAAGGATTACATCACTATCGATCCATTTACCGATGCGGTCAACCAAGTCAGAGGAAAATGTTTAGTGGGAGCCGAAAATGCCAGCAATATTGCTATTACCGGGGAGGGAACTATTGTAGGAAGAGGTCAGCTTTTTAAGCGGCCCGAACTCTTAAAAACCATGACAGAAATTGGCGTTGACAAGAGTCAACTACAAGACTTTGCAAACAACCGTCCATTCCTAATTCGTTTGGTAAAATCAAAAAACATAAAAGTTGAAGGCGTGCGGTTAAGACATCCAGCCGCCTGGACTTTGCACATTTTTCAGTGCGAAGGAATTTTGGTAGATGGCATAGACATCTATTCGCATGCCCATAAAAACAACGATGGAATAGATTTAGATTCGAGTAGGGATGCCATTATCCGCAATTGCAACATAGACAGTGGCGACGATGCAGTTTGTATCAAAAGTACCTCTCCCATGCCTACCCGGGATGTAATTGTGAGTCATTGCGTCCTGAAAAGCGATTGGGGCACCATCAAATTCGGTACGGAATCCATGGGAGATTTTAAAAACATTACCATTGATAATTGTACCATCCATGATACCCGGGGAGGAGGCATTAAAATACTTAGTATGGATGGTGCCAATATCGACAGCATTACCATTAGTAACATCACCATGGAAAATGTGGAGATGCCCATTTTTATTCGATTGGGCGAACGTTTGCGAACCTATCGCAATGCTCCGAAGCAAAAAGTGGGATCTATCGATAATATCGTCATCAATAATGTGATCGCCACCATAAGAGATACAGCCAACTGTCGCATAAACCCGCCTACAGGAATTTTAATGACCGGAACGACCAATCATCGCATCGGAAAAGTCACACTTCATAATATCGACATCATGTTACCCGGACATGGAACTGCAGAAATGAGCACAAACGTAGTAGCTGAAGATGAAACCCGCTATCCTGAATTTAGCTTTTTTGGCGTTCTTCCTGCCGGCAGCATGTTTGCCCGTCATATCGAAAAACTCGAAACACATGCATTGAATTTCTCCTATACCTCGGAAGATAAAAGAGAACGTATCATCCTAGACGACGTAGTTGAAGAGATCACGCATTAGATAACGCAGACCGGAAATCAGAAATTGGAGACCGGAGAATGGAAAAGCAGGAAGTAACCCGTTTACTGACGACAGCTACACTGCAGTGCTGAGCGCAGAGAGCAATGAATTGTAAGCGGTGAGATCTGAATACAACACCCAAAAACTAAGTGCCACATTAACAATAAACTGACAATGATTTATAAACAAGCTAAGTAAATTAATATGAAAATAAAACATCTACTAAAATGGAGCTTCGCATTGCTACTCTGCTCTATTACATTTAACACTTTTGCTAAAAAAGCAAAGAAACCAAACGTACTGGTCATTTATACCGATGACCATCGTTATACCGGAATACATGCTCTGGGTGGTCAGGCTGTGCGGACGCCCAATATGGATCAGCTTGCTCACTCAGGTATAGTATTTACCAACGCTTATCTGATGGGAGCTTTTACAGGAGCAACATGCGTTCCAAGTAGAGCTATGCTTTTAACAGGTCGTCAACTATTCAAGTTAGATGGTGTCGGAAAGAGTATTCCTAAAGAGCACACTACCATTGGAGAAGCTTTTGGTAACGCAGGGTATACCACCCATATGGTGGGTAAATGGCATCAGGATAATCCATCTTTAGCACGTTCTTTTGATGACGGGGACTGTGTGATGAGCCGTGGTGTTTATCTGGTCGATCATTGGAGAATGCCGCTGTGGGACTGGAAAAAGGATGGTAATTACAAGAAAACAGAGGGTTGGCTATTGGAGTATGACGAGAACGGCAACGAAGTGAAAAGGCTCATTGATTTAAAAAACGATAAAAGAGGACCAACAGGAACTGAAAAAGACGGTCCGCATACTTCTGAGATTTTCGCCCGAAATGCCATTAAGTTTATCCAGGAGTACGATGAGAAAGCGCCTTATTTTATGTACCTGGCATTTCATGCACCGCACGACCCTCGCCAGGCCCCGCAAAAGTACAAAGATATGTATCCCGAAAAGGATATTACGCTTACCCCATCCTATATGCCACAACATCCTTTTGATAACGGACATTTGTTTTTGCGCGACGAAGAACTGGGCCCCTGGCCTCGAACACCTGAAGTAGCCAGAAAACACTTATCGGATTACTATGCCATTATCACACATTTAGATGCTCAAATAGGTAAAGTAATATTAGCGCTTAAAGCATCTGGACAGTACGACAATACGATTATTGTTCTTGCAGGCGATAGTGGTTTAGGTGTTGGAAACCATGGCTTGTTGGGCAAACAGAACGTTTATGATGAAGACGGCGTTCATGTGCCCTTAATTATTTCAGGTGGAGCTGTTAAGCAAGAAGGAGTTCGACTGGATGCCTATTGTTATATCCACGACATCTTCCCTACGGTTTGCGACCTGGCCAAAATTAAAAAACCAGCCTCAGTAACCGGAAAGAGTTTATTGCCTGTCATCAATGGCGAACAAGAACAAGTGCGTGATTTTACCTATCATGCTTACCGGCAACACCAACGGGCTTACAGAAAAGGTGATTACAAATTGTTGGAATTTGTTAAGGCTCCGGATAAAGACTGGAAATTGGGAGAACTAACTAGAGGTTCAAGAACCACTTTGTTGTTTAATATTAAGAACGATCCATGGGAAACCACCAACCTGGCCTTCCTGCCCCAATACTTTGACCTGGTAAAAAGCATGCAAAAAGAAATGAAGGAAAAAGCGGTTAAACTGGGAGATGATAATGCCAATACAGGAGAGCAGTTCGACTTCTGGGATTACCGGTAATGAACATACGTGGTGACTACCTGTGTCTTGCCAATGGTCACCACGTGCGTTATCATTCATTTCTTTTAAGAATAATAAAGATATACAAACTCAATATGGCGGCAAACAAACACCAAACAGAAATCATATATTTTAGGTAAAATACTTTTGAAACCACAAAGAACAACAACATCAACATCCCCATATAATTGATTTGCCTGTTGCTTGAGAAGACAAACGGAAAAGCCGCCGGTAACAGATAAAAAATTCCGCTCCACCAGTTGGTGCTTTTAAAATGGCCAACGGTATAAAATATATGCTGTTGGTCTATTTGTGCAGTAACATCGTAAGCCACCATTCTATATCCCAACAATAAAAACAGGGCTATCCCCAGGGACAACGAGCCAGCTATCAATTGTTTTCTTCGTTTATTTTTCTCTATTAGCAAGGTGGATAGCGGAACCCAAACCGGCCAAATAAGTTGCGCAAATATGAGAAATCCAAAAGTTGCCGGAGACTCCCAGTATCTATATTCAGGATGCTGTAAAGCAAGCCACAAACATCCTTCAAAGAATTGCTGAACGCCAAACAACAAAGGAATCATAGCAAAAAAAAGTTGCTCCTTTTTAGTGCTTTTTTTAATGGCTATTACCCCTACCGTGGAAATAACTGCACTGGCGCCAAAACTTACCTCAGCTGAAAAACACATCGTTTAAAATTTCCCCTTAAAATACAGAAAGAATTCTATGATTCAACATAAAATAAGAAAAGTATGGTTTGAACTTTTTATATTCGCATCCATACAATTATTTATGGATGAAATAATACTACTTACCGATGGAAGCTACCATCCGCAATCGCACATTGGCTACGGTGCTTATCTTGCAATATATCAACCATATACCTGTTTGAATACATTAAAAGAGCATGTAAACGTAAGACGCTTCGAAAACACTTCTTCAACAAAACTGGAACTTCAAACCCTTTTATGGGCCTTGACCGAAATAGAACCAGAAGGTGCTAAAGTCATTATTTACACCGACTCTCAAAATATAATCGGACTACCGGGACGACGCCAACGTTTGGAACGAAACAATTACCTCAATAAGAAAGGTGAACTCATTAAAAACCACGATTTATACCAGGAATTTTACAGCATTACCGATGTGCTGGATTGTGATTTCATTAAAATCAAAGGACATAAGACCGAAAATGCCAAAACTGAGATAGATAAACTCTTTACTTTAGTTGACAGAACCTCTAGAAAAGCGCTTAGGGAGAATAGGCTATAAATAAAGAGAATAGGAAAAAGCTTGGAAGAATGTTCTCCGATCCTTTAACATTTTTAATCAATCCCTCGCATTAGTATAATACGAGGTGTCAGTTTTGTATCCTCTTGAGCCTGGTCTAAAATAGAACTTAAATGGACAACAGGGTAATTAATATGGTAGATAGTAGCCCAACCATAAATATGATAACCGATAACAATAATATTCTTTGTTTTATAGTAATGATCTTGCCCAAAAAATAAAGGTCTGTAATTAATTCATCATATACTCTTTCACCCGTACTCATAATTCTATTAAACTCGTTTCTAAATTCTGTCAAGCTTTGTTTGGAGAAATTTTCTGCATATAGAGTTCCTTTATAGCCGCTTTTCCTGAAGCTCTTTCCTATGTACCTGTGCGGCAACATACTCGCAATGGCGAAAACCATGGACAGCATGCTGCAAATCACCAATATTTTCAAAGAAATACTGTGTTCTGTAATATGAGCCTCCAGGTTCAGGATTTGAATTCCGAAAAGTAGAGAGGTAATAATGGAATTTACGGTAAGCACAATTCTTGCTTTATTGTCAACCATTTTCAACAGGTTATAATGGTTTTTGCTGACGGTTCTAAATAGTGTTTGAATCCCACGGGAGTCGTACTTATGCAGCTTTTCGTTCATGGCTTTTTTTTTCATGGGTATCAGTGTTTTGTTGTCAAAGTTTTATAACTTACTTATTGTATTTCAACATTTTAATGGCTATAAATTTTAGCTCTTGTCACATGATATCGTTGTCGTAAAGTTTTGTGGTAAGAAAAATATCAGTTCTATAAAAACGATCTTTGGTAACTATGCTGTTTTTACTTAAGTTGTTTTTCTATAACTCCAAACCGCCAAGCCACTCATTACAATAGCGTAAGACAGTGTTTTTATGGCCAATGGAAAAATGTCAGCAAAGCCGGAACCTTTGAGCATTACCATCCGTATGATTTCTACAAAGTATTTAATGGGATTAAACTCTGTAACAACTTGTGCCCATTTAGGCATACTCTCAATAGGAGTAAATAAACCGCTCATCAATATAAATATCACCACAAAAAACCAGGCAATGAACATGGCTTGTTGCTGTGTGTCCGTATAGTTGGAGATAAACAGACCCATGCCTAAAATCACTAATATATAAACCGATGTATAGGCATAGAGCAGCACCAAATTGCCCAGTATTGGTGTGTTGAATATAACTTTGGCAAGGATCAAGCCAATGGTTAACAGCCCCATACCCAGCACCCAAAAAGGAAAGAGCTTACCTATAATAAAGTGATGTTTTTTTATGGGTGTTACATTGATCTGTTCCAATGTTCCTATTTCTTTTTCCCTGACAATGTTCATTCCGGATAAAAACAGGGTAATCATGGTGACGAGCAATACCAGGATACCCGGCACCATGAAGGTTTTGTAGTTTAAGGTGTTGTTGTACCAAAACAATGGAATACTTTCTATGCTGTTTGGTTTTTCACCTCTATCAGAGACCTGTATCAAATCCGTTCCTATATTTCTGTTGTAGCGCTGTATTATTTGCGTGACATATACATTTATAACACCTGCTGCCGAACCATCAATGGCATCAATAAACACGCCGATGTCGTTGGTCTTGTTTTTTTGTAGATCTCGTTCAAAATGGGTAGGTATATTTAAATACGCATCAATTGTTCCATCCTGCATCGCCATGGAAGCTTCTTTTTCGGAAGAAAACCTGTTGGAAACGTTAAAATAAATCGAGGCTTCAAATTGTTCTATCAACCCTCTGGATATGCTGCTGTTATCGGCATCCACATAGCCAAATATTATATTTTTTATTTCGTAAGTAGCCGCATTGGATAAAATGACCAATTGTAGTACAGGCAAAACAAAGATGATGGGAAGCATACCCTTGTTTCTGAAGATTTGCTTAAACTCCTTTTTTATGATGTTCAGTATTACTTTCATATTACTCCAATCTAATTTTATATTTTTTTACACTTACCCCTACAAACAGTAAGGTCATCAACAGTAGGATCAAGGTTTCTTTTAGAATATAACCTATCCCTATGCCTTTTAGCATTATACCTTTTACAATAATGATAAACCACTTTGCAGGTATGATGTTGCTGATAACCTGAAGCGGCACAGGCATACTGCTAATCGGGAAAATAAACCCGGAAAGTAAAATGGTGGGCAGCATCAAGCCCATTAGTGAAATCATCATAGCGGTTTGCTGTGTTGCCGATATGGTTGAGATTAGTATTCCTAAAGCCAGTGATGTGACGATGAACAATATGCTTTCAATCCCTAGCAAGAATAAGCTGCCATTTACCGGCACATTAAAAACGAAAATGCTCAACACGACTATTACAACAGCATTGATAACGGATAGAAAGATATAGGGAAACACTTTTCCTATAATAACCTGAAATGGTTTTAAGGGCGAAACCAATAAAATTTCCATTGTGCCTTGTTCTTTTTCGCGGGTAATGGATATAGAGGTCATCATTGCCGATACCAACATCAAAATAACAGTCATTACACCGGGAACAAACATATAAACACTTTTCAGCTCGGCATTATAAACCATTCTGCTCTGGGGAACAATCTGGTAATCAACGGAAACACCTTTGTTTAATTCCTGTTGATAATTTTTAAGTATAGATGAAATGTAATTGCTAATGGTACTGGCCATATTAGGATCTGTGGCGTCGGCAAGCACTTGTACCGTTGCCTGTTTATCTTTGATGATTTTGTTACCAAAGTCGTTTTCAAATTGAAGAACTGCTTTTACTTTACCTTTTTTGAATATAGATTCGATGGATGACTCCTGCTGAATAATATCTGCAATGGTAAAATGTTTTGATGCCGATATTTTATGGATAATTTCTCTGGTAGTTGCATCATGGGACTGGTCAAGAATAGCAATATCTACGTTATTGATTTCGTTGGTAATGGCAAAGCCAAACAATAATATTTGTGCTATTGGCATTCCAAATAATATAAATAAAGAGCGTTTATCGCGAAATATGTGATAAAACTCTTTTCTCACAAAACCTACAAATCTTTTCATCCTCGGGCCAATTTTAAAAACACATCGTTCATGGTGTCTGTTTTATAATGTTCCTTTAGTTTTTTCGGGGTATCCAGCGCTTCAATTTTGCCATTGACCATGATGGAAACACGATCGCAATATTCAGCCTCATCCATATAGTGGGTAGTGACAAAAATTGTGGTTCCGTTATGGGCTGCCTTATAGATCATTTCCCAAAACTGGCGACGGGTAATAGGATCTACGCCTCCTGTGGGCTCATCCAAAAAAACAATTTTCGGGTCGTGCAGCAAGGAAACCGAAAATGCCAACTTTTGTTTCCATCCCAGTGGCAATGAGGCCACCAGACTGTTGGTGACATCCTGGAGTCCCAATTCCTCCACGAGTTCGCAACGTTTTTGGTCTATTTGTTTTTTCGACAATCCATAAATACCTCCAAAAAAGGTAATGTTCTCCTTTACGGTCAAGTCATCATATAAGGCAAACTTTTGGCTCATATAACCGATATTTTTTTTGATGGATTCGGCTTCTTTGTACACATCAAAACCAGCCACGGTTGCTTTTCCCGAGGTAGGGGAAGATATGCCTATAAGCATTTTCATGGCAGTGGTTTTTCCAGCTCCATTTGCGCCCAAAAAGCCAAAAATCTCTCCTGCGTTTACCTGAAAACTGATCCGGTTCACAGCCACGAAGTCACCAAATAACTTGCTCAAATCTTCTACTTGTATAACATAGTTGTTTTTCATCATCTGGCTAATTCCATAAAAGTGTCCTCTATGGTTGGACTGGTTTTTTCAATGTGTATATCTGAAAGTTGCTGTTGTGCTAAATAGTCTCTTAAACTTACTTCGTCAAGTATTTCACGTGTATCGGTATAATGCACGAATTCACCAAAAGGGTATACGCTATAGGTGTGTTCGTAATTTGTTAAACTCACGATGAGACGATGCATATTATGGGCACTGATATTATAAATAGGCTTTGGGAAATGGTTTATGATAGTTTTCGGGGAATCTATTTCAAGTATGTTGCCATCTTGAATTAAAGCTATGCGGTCGCATAACGCAGCCTCATCCATGTATGGTGTGGAAACCAGGATTGTAATACCTTTTGTTTGAAGGCGTTTGAGCATTTCCCAAAATTCTTTTCTCGATACAGGGTCGACTCCCGTAGTGGGTTCATCCAGGAACAACACTTTAGGTTTGTGTATCAAGGCACAACTTAAGGCGAGTTTTTGTTTCATTCCGCCGGAGAGTTTGCCTGCTCTGCGATTTTTAAAAGGTTCAATTTGCACGTAGATATCCTTTACCAAATCATAGTTATCTTTGATGGTAGTGCCAAAGATAGTAGCGAAAAAATTCAGGTTTTCCTCTACCGTTAGGTCTTGATAAAGAGAAAAACGGCCCGGCATATATCCTACACTGTTCCTGATTGATTTGTAATCGTTAAGCACATCGTAACCTGCTACAGTGGCCTGTCCTTTATCAGCTATCAACAGTGTTGTAAGTATGCGGAACAAGGTGGTTTTACCAGCACCATCCGGTCCTATCAGCCCAAATAGTTCACCGGGTTTTACCTCAAAAGAAATTTTTGACAATGCGGTTACCTTACCATAGGATTTCGATATGTTGGAGACAGAAATACTCATTGCAGATTGTTTAACCACATTTCGGCCGGCATTCCTATTTTAAGACTGCCATCATTTTTTACTTGCACCTTTACCGCATACACCAGGGCTACTCGCTCTTCTTTGGTTTGAATAATCTTAGGTGTAAACTCGGCTTCCGAAGCTATCCAGCTAATTTTGCCGTCGTACGATTTCATTCCATCCCGGTCATCTATTTTAACGCTTACCTTTTTGCCTATGGTGACACTTGCCAATTGGGTTTCGCTAACATAAACACGCAGTTCCATGGTCGATAAGTCGGCAATTTTATATAACGGTTTACCGAAAGTTACAATTTCATTGGGTTCAGCGTATTTTGACAGCACCGTGCCTTTTATTGGGTTGAGTATTATGCTCTTTGCAATCTGGTCGTTGAGTTGTTGCAGCTGTACACCGATGCCTTTAATTTCGTTAACAAAGGGTGCATTTTGTATTTCAATGCTGCGGATACTGTTTTTTAAAACCGCTATTTCACCATCTACATCATCCAGCTGCTTTTGTGTTCCGGCATGGTCTTTTATTAAATTTTCAATTCTTGTTTTATTGGTACTGGCGGTTGTCAGTTTTGCTTGTAACACATCTATCTGTGACAAAACACCTTTAGACTTGGCATATGTCACATCTTTTTGTACCAGAAGCTGTTCTTTTTTTAAATGAAGCGGAATAGTATCTATATAGCCAATACGTTCATTTTGCTCTATCACGGAGCCCTCATCAATATTAAACACGATTAGTTTTCCGGTGTTTTCGGCCGATACGGTTATTTCGGTAGCTTCAAAATTTCCGTAGCCGTCAGCTTTATTTCCTTTCTTGCTGCAAGCCGAAAAAAGCGTGGCAACAAGTATAAAAAGTAGTGTGTTTAGTTTCATTGTATTTTTATTTAGTATTGCCTTTTAAGGTATTGTAATTTGCTTTGGCTAATTCCAACTTTGTTTTATGTTGATTGAACAAATTTTCTGTTTCGTATAGTTTGGTAAGCTCAGTGATGTATTCGGATGTTGTAATAACGCCGTTCTTCAATTGAGATTCGAAGGAGTTAACTACTTTTTCCTGTAAGGAGATAAGCTGTTGGTCGATAGCAACCGTGCTTTCCAGGGTTTCTATTTCCTTTTGTTGCTCATCCAAAGCTGTGTTCGTGTTCAGTCTGAAAACTTCTTCCTGGTTGTTTATCAATTCTTTTGAATAATCCAGTGCTAGTCTTTGTTTCTTATTGCCGTTCCAGTCAAATAGGTTCCAGTTTAACTTTAAGCCAACAATGTAATACGACTTAAAATCATTTTCCAACATATTCAGTCCCGGATTTCCGTAGCCTCCGGTTGCAAATCCTTTAAGCTCGGGCGCTAATGATTTGGAGAGTATATTTTGGTGTTGTTCCACCTCTTGTTTTTGCAAGCTGAACAAGCCTAATTCAGGTCTGCTTAGCGCTTGGTCATCAATCAATGTTATCAGGGGTTCTTCAAATTCCGTCTGCAGGCCAAGGGAAATCCCGGTTAATGATGATAAAGATGAAATTAGCTTTGACTTGTTGTTGGTAACTTCTTTGGTTTGTTGCAAAATTTTCAACAATTCAGCTTCAATAACTAAATCTGAAGTAGGTTTCAAAACACCGTTTTTTATCCCGGACCTCACCTCCTTTAATTTACTTTTTAATTGCTGTTTTCTCACATTGAGCAATTTAGATTGGTCATCAGTCAGCAGTATTGAAAAATAAAGTAGATTGACCCGTTGTTTTAGTGGATACAGGTTTACTTCAACCTCTTGGAGTTTCCTGTCGGCACTAATATTTTGTAGACTTTTTGATGCCTTTATTTTTCCGCCATTGTATATGAGCTGGTTGGCTGTAAGGGTGGCCCGATATTGATCATTGTTCAGAGGCACTAAATCAATATTGGGCAACGGAACTTCGGTAACATCACTCTGATAGGTTGCCTGGGCACTAAGATTAAGCTGAGGCAGGGTCTTCGCCTTAATAACCGAAAGCTCAACCTCTTTTTGTTGTTGTACAATAGAACGTTGCTTAACAAGAGGGTAGTTTGCCTTTAAACCCTCATAACATTCGTTTAAACTAATGATGTTTTGGGAATATCCTAAATTCGTGGTTAAAAATAATATGCCAAACAGATATATTGTTTTCATGGGTTTATTTTTTTATCGCATTGATTATGAAATCGGACACCTCATCCTTTCGAGCTTCCAACAACGACCTATAATCCTTGTCATCAGCATTTGTAAACGCCTTAATCAGGGGTGATGCTATGAATGGGAATATATTTAAGGACAAGATGTTGATAAATAGTTGTTCGGCACTAATTTGTTGTATTGAACCATTTTCAACTTCCTCGTGCACCTGCTCCTTAAACTTATCGATGTTAAATAAGGACGAATTGTTATTTATATTTTCAATAAACATCGGGTTTCGGTTAATTTCCTGAATAATAAAATTGGGCAAATAAGGATGCTTGATAAAAAAACTGACATAGTTATGGGTGAATTTTTTTATTTTTTCCTCTAAAGTGGTATCCTCGTTTAGTACGGTGTTTAGTTGCGGAGCCAAAAGCGAAAAAGCCTTTTTAAATACCGCTTCAAATAAAAGCTGTTTGCTTCTGTAATAATAATGCAGCATAGCTTTGTTAATACTTGCTTTATCCGCTATCTCCTGCATCCGGGCACCATCCATTCCTTTAGCTTCGAATATTTGTTGTGCTGCTTTTAATATCCGTTCTTCCGTTTTATTGTCTTTGTGTTTTGTCATCTTATTGCTGGTGTCGACTAATTGGTTTAACCATATGGTTGATAAAGTTACAAAAAATTATAACATCAACAACTTGCAAAATGTTACCTCCTTAACACTTCGAATATTATTCATTAATTTTCAACACCTTAAGCCGGTAAAAAAAATTCAACAGACACCTTATTTCTGTAATTAAACCAAAGGAAAAGAACCTGTCATTTCTTTCTTACCTGGCCATTTGTTTTTATTTCTGTCAATTTCAGCTGCTCGGTACAATAGCATCTCCCATTATCCTCCCCAAAAAGTGAAGGGTCTATTCCTGTGCAACTATGTTCAACCCGCAATATGTATCTCCCACTCAACATATTGAAGGATCAGGTTAGAAACCGCTAATATGTGATTTCTGAAATTACCATTAGCCGTCTGTGCCTGAATACCTAATCCTATCAGGATGGATAGCACAAAACTAAAATCTTACTCATTTTAATATTTTTATACTACAATTTAACAAATCGAGTTGCTGCTTTTGTTTGCTTATCGGTAATAAGCATCAGGTAACATCCAGTCGGTAATTCATCAATATTTATTGAAGTTCTAGAATGGTCACCCGAAATTAAACCCATTTGCATTACTGTGCCGGAAATAGAATAAATAACATACTTCATATTCAACCTACCCAGATCATTTGATTGGACATAGAGTCGTCCTCCATCAACCGGGTTAGGAAACAACATTAAACCTACCTCCCGTAATTCTTTTACGCTCACGTCCGATTCACATCCTTTTTCATCCACTTCTTTACCGGGGGTAGTATTAGGACATTGATCAATATCGTCGGTAACACCATCGCCATCGGTATCTAGTTGCGACAGATCAGGGTTAACTGAACAATAATCTCCAGGTAAACCATAACATCCTAATCCGGCAGGGCCTTCCTCCGGGTTCCAGCTAATACCAGCCGTCCAAGCTGTTGCGCCATATTCATAAGCTCCTACATCAGGAGCAATACCTACAAATCCATCAGTAAAACCCGCTATTTCTCTACCATAATCGATGGGTTGCGTTGCTGCTTGTAAAGTAAAATCTCCATTAGCCAAATCGGTAAAAGGATCTCCATTTGAAATAGTTAAATTATTTTGTTTGTCAGCCTGTTCTTCCCAATTTGCATCATCAGAAAGGTTATTCCATACATTAACATTCGAAAATGCAGTGCCATCTTTGTGCCACGCTCCCATAACAGCAGAACCGTTCCACAGGGTGTTATTATAAATGTTTAAATCTTTTCCGTCCCAGTTAATCTGGATATTAGTCCATTCGGTATTACATACAACATTATGGTGCACATCAAATGCTTCTGCGTCATTATCTAAATAAATACCAGCTGCTTTACCATGAGCTCCTGGCGCGCCATAATTGTCATGAAAATAATTATGGTGAATCTCAACGTATTGCGGACCTCCTGTTGTATAATAAAGAGCACAGTCATCAACAATCCCATTTCCATAAGAAATATCATTATACGCATATTCGGCATTGGTGTGATTTGCATTTATAATATCACGTCCTGCATGGTGTAAAGTATTGTTTTTAACAACCGTATTTGAACCATCTCGTAAACTCAGTACAGCATCGTAACATCCTAAAGTATTAAAGTGATGAATGTGATTGTTTAGAATTTTATGACCATCGCCAGATGCTTTAATTCCATTACCAGCTCCATATGCAATCTCACATTTTTCAATGGTATTATTAGAACCGTTAATCATGATACTTTGACTACCTGAGTTAAACCCATTATCTACAACTCCTCTGGTATGATTTCCAAAGGTACTGGTTACTTGGTAGATTAAGTTATTTGATGCAGATCCTGTAATATCAATTCTACCACCTGTTACGGCCAGGTTCTTAATTTGAATGTAATTTCTATTGTTTAGGTTAATGGTTAGTTCTCGCCTTCTCATGCTTATTTGACCATCTGTGGGTATTGTTCCTCCATCTACTTGCAAATAAAGTGTTTTTGTAGATTCGTTGAAGTACCATTCGTTATCAATATCAATAGCTTCTTTAACACCTTCTAAGAAAAAATAACCTAAGCTAGCAGGATCATGCCAGGTACGAATCCAACTAGGGCTTTTATCTAACTCAAAATTAACTTGTGTTGAGGTACTTGATTTAATCCATGATTTCCAGGCAATCCAGCCACCGCCAGCTTTGTTTCCATAAAACCAGATAGATCCACCATCTTCCCAATTAAAATTGGGGATTCCATCGTTATAGGTAAGGTAAGCATTCAAAATTTCATCCGATCCGCTACCTCCACTATTCCTAATTCCATTTGGAGTACTTATATCACCATCCGTATCGTTAGGCCATCGGGCTAAAGTCATCATTTGATCTTCGTTGAAAACAAGATTTTTTTGTGCTAAACTCCAATCTATTGTTGTTTTGTAGATGTTACCTTCATCTAATGTCCAACCGCTAAGCGCTTGCATTGCCGAAATAATTACTTTTTCGCCAGACTTACCCTGAAACACAATTGGTTTATCGCTAGTACCTGAGTTTTGGGGAGTTAATGTTTCTTCGTAAGTTCCCTCATGAATCGTAACCACATCACCAGCTTCGGCTATTGATGCTGCTTTTGATATGGTTAAAAATGGATTTTCCTCAGAACCATCATTGGCATCATCACCGGTTTTGCTTACAAAATAATTTTGTGGTTCATATGGCTCAATGTTGGTATCAGTAGTCAATGAAAAATTATCAAAATAAAGAGTTGTTGCATTTCGAGCCAAGTTAAACGACACTGCCAACTTATTAAAATCAGGATCTCCCGCGACCACCGAAGGCGTAAACACATACTCTTTTTTGTACCATGTACCATCGCCCTGGAAAGTAATAGTTGGCTGACTATAAGCCGTTCCCCACGCTGCTCCATCCATATTGGTGTGAGAATAAATAGATAAGTCGATGGATTCTTCGCTTCCCGAATTACTCATCACATAAAAAGAAAGCGTATATTCAGAAGAAGTAGACAAAGCTACATTCTGTTGACGAAAGAACACCTTGCCTGGGTCCTCGTTAGCAGCTGGTATCGTAGCCATGGCGGATGTTGTTCCTTCTTGCGCATAATCCGTCGAAGCGGCAAACGAAGCCGTTGCCCCACCCCACGAACCAGCTGTCCAGTCTGTTAATCCGGACTCGAAACCAGGATTCATTAATAAGTTTTGCGCATTAAGCGAACTGGTTATAACCAAAACTATTAATAATATTAATCTAGTACATCTATTTTGCATATTCTAAAATTCTATAAAAACCGAATCACGATTTATAGCAATTCCGTTTTTGATTGGGTAAGTATTTAATATTTTACTGTACTGACAACAGCCCCGTTGATGCATCTGAACCTACAATATAACGAACCACATAAGTGCCGTTGTTTAGATCCATAACCGACATAACCGTTGTTCCTTTCTCGCTTTGCACTTTCTTTTTAACAACTCCATCCATAGATAACACTTCAATAACACCTTCTTTTTCTGTAGTTAAATAAACTTTAGAATTAGATGGGTTTGGGAATATCTTTAAACTGCTTTTGTTGTACTTAATACTATTTACTGA
Source organism: Saccharicrinis sp. 156 (assembly GCF_050589685.1). Lineage (NCBI taxonomy): Bacteria > Pseudomonadati > Bacteroidota > Bacteroidia > Marinilabiliales > Marinilabiliaceae > Saccharicrinis > Saccharicrinis sp. 156. The sequence goes on along the minus strand of NZ_JBNGOS010000024.1, from coordinate 13,424 downwards.
AGCATCATCTTCAATTCTGGCACGTAAAACCACAGCGCCAACACCACCCGACTTTCCATCCGGAAAAGTAACTCTTATTGTATTCGTATTTTTAAGCAAATCAGCTGGGACTTTTACTATTTTTGTTGTTGCATAATAATCACCGGTAATCCTTTCTGCACAATCCTCAACCGGTGCGTCCAATTCTGTTCCATTAAAAAACAATTTAACCTCTTTGCTGTTATCGGCATCCCTGCCAATTCCAACTCTCAGTTCAGCTTCATTTACATAAGTGTAATTTGCCAAATCTATTTCAAAATCCTTACTGCCATTAAACTGAGCTCCTGTTTCGCTTGCATAAAACATGCTTTCGTTTAATGTTTTTTCTTCTCCAATGGTATTGGCATAATTAACAAACACCACTATCGATTCCTGGCTCCCAATTTCTAAAGTTGATAAAGTAGCTAGTGATTCCTCAAGCATTTCGGGTCTAAAATCAACTTGCCTTCTTAATCTACGAACGGTGTAATCACTTGGTGTTTCCGTGTAGTTATTAATATTTAAAGTAATTTCTGCATCCGTATTACTTTGGTTATGAAAAACCATTATCAACTGATTATCCGAAACAAAAGCATGATGCTGGATATCCGTATCGTCTATATAAGTATCAACACGTCTTCCTTTTACGCCTTTAAATAATTTATAAAAATCAATTAGTTTCGATTCCCTATAATCAGCACTGTTTTTATCAAAATTCTCTTTTACCAAAAGGCTCGAATAATAATAAGGATCCCATCCCGAAGTTTCTAACAAAATAAACGGAACTGATTTTAAAACCACGTGAGGATGGTTCATATAGGTCATAGTGTTAGCTATAGCACTGTTTACCATAATGAAGTTATCGATATTACGCTTCTCCATTTCATAATCAAAACCCGAACCCGCAAAATATTGTTGTCCTAATTTCTCCAATGCTGTTTCTCTGTTATCTGAATCAGAAATATAGCCTCCATGTTCACTGGCCAGATATTTAAACTCGTGACCTGCATTAGAACAATATGCTGCACATGCATCTAAAACCCCTTCTAAAGGCAAACCTGAGTTTATCGCACCAACAAAGTCATTTGCATCATCGTCCCATTTCATATAATCATACGAGTGAAAAGAGTAAAAATCAAGTTTAAATTCGGTATTGCTTATAAAGTTGGTAATACCCCTTAAATTTCGGTATTCATTTTTATGGTAGTTGCTTACTGAAGAACATGGCCCCCCAATTAAAGTATTAACACCTTCAGCGGTTACTTTTTCCTTAGTTTTTACATGCAAATCAATAAAGCGCTGGTCGTCATAATGCTTCCAGTGAGGTTCGTTCATCAGCTCATAATATGCAGGGCGCTGAAAATCGGTATGTCCATATTTTAGGATGGTAGATATCAACTCGGCCGCTGATTCCGCATTTGAAGGGTATTTATGACCTGCGCTTCCATCTACTGTATACTGATCCATATAATCCGGATATCCATCTGTTCCTTCGTGACAGGCCAAATCTTGGTTATCACCGAAAGCCGTTTTAAGCATATCCATGCCGTCATCATTTAATCCCGTCTTTTTACTTTTAAAATAATCGATATCGGTAAATCCAGGTCTTTCCGAATCCTCCCGCAACGAATTACCCCAGAAAGTTTCTGATTTTACCATCATCAACTTACGGCCGACCGTCATTTCCAAATCGTTGATATAATAATCGGCCATGGTCATGTCATAACCCATCAATTTCGATTTAATCTCACTAACATTCGCTGCCAGGTTAAAATACTTGGTACGGTTTAAATCCTTGTGCCCTTCTATGCTTTTTGATATGGTTGGCGAAACATCTACTGTAATCTGTTGCTGAGCAATCCCCGCTAACGAAAATGCCGACATCAATAAAGCTCCTGTAGTTTTTTGTAGACTTTTTAGCATAAATTTATTCTATTATTATTTCTGTTTTTTTGTTGATTCCTGCGATTTTTATTTCAATCTCTGCAACACCCTTCTTTTGCAATGCCTGAAGAATCATCAAACACCTGCCTTCCGACGTAGTTACCTTATTACGCTGATAATCCTGTATACTATTAGGGGAACCATTGTCAACACCCAATAATTTTGCCGGGCCGTTCATTTTAAATGCTACTTCTTTTTCAAGATGTTTTACCGGAATACCTTTACTATCTACCAATTGAATTTCGAAATGAGCTACATCACAGGCGTTGGCATTTAGCGTATCTTTATCCACATGAATAAGAAAATCTGTAGGTTCAAGCGCTGTTTTTAGTGAATGTTGCACTGATGCAGAAACAGCCTTTAATTCACCCTGATGATAGGGTACAAACCATTTTAGAATATGGTCATCCACATCAGATAAATGCCTAACACCATAGGATTTATCGTTTAAAAACAATTCAACCGCCTCCTGGTTGGTATAAATTTCAACCATAACACCTTCACCCTCGTTGTAGTTCCAATGTGTATTTACATCCTGCCAGCCCCACTTTTGATGAATTGACCAGTCTTTTTCTTTTTCGATAACCTCACCACCTTTAGTTAAAGTATATGGCGATTTATCTGAAGTTTGTGTAGTGATATACACATGTGGCACTTTGTTCCAAAGCGATTTAAACATGTGGTAGGATGGATTTTCAAAACCCGCAAAATCCAGCATCCCACTCCCGCTTCCTCGAACAGGCCAGCGTCGCGATTCCCCCATGTAGTTGATACCTGTCCACATAAATATACCGCTCATATATTCGTTTTCAACCACAGGTTTCCATTCGTGATAACGAACCCAGTTCTCTGTTCCTAAAATAACCTTATCGGGATAATGTTTTCTGCAATAATCGTAAACCGACTGACGATAACTTAAACCCACAATATCCAAGGCATCGGCATAACCCGAAAACATACTTACAGCAGGGATTACCAGGTTAGCAGTAACAGGACGTGTTGTATCAAACTTTTTAATTGTGCGGGATAATTTACGAGCCGTTTGCGCACAAACATCCTCCTTACCCGATTTATAAAATAGCTCTTTTACTTTCTCAATAGATAAAGGAGGCTCATCCCAATAATAATTTACATCGCCCACTTTAGTACTTCCCCAATAACCAGTTGCCTGGCCGTAATTAGGGAAAGTCCATTCTATTTCGTTACCGATGCTCCACATAATAATGGAAGGGTGGTTCCTGTCCCTAAGAATCATGTTGGTCAGGTCACGTTCGCACCACTCATCAAAGTATTGGGCATAACCTTTGGTTTCTTCATCTACGGATTGTTGATTGTAATTTTTCCTTTTGTCCTTTGGTTTTTGAAACTCATCAAAAGCTTCATCTTGCACCAGAAACCCGATTTCGTCGCAGATATCCAAAAACTCTTCCGATGGAGGATTATGAGCGGTACGGATAGCATTACAGCCAGCTTCTTTTAATTTCATTAGCCTTCTTTCCCACACTCCACGTGGGACTGCGGCTCCTACCAAACCACCATCATGATGAAGACATACTCCTTTTATCAAGGTGTTTTTACCATTTAAAAAGAATCCTTTTTCTGCATCAAAATAAAAGGAGCGGATACCAAATTTTGTTTCAGTATTGTCAACCACTTTACCATCAACAATCAATTCAGTAACAGCGGTATATAAATTAGGTGTTTCTGTATCCCAAAGTTGTGGATTATCAACCCTAACGGTATAAGCCACATTAGATTTTGCTTCTCCATTAAAGGTTAAGTCTAATTTCTCTTCTTCAGAAGCCACTTGAGCCTCATTAAAGTAAATTGTATTTTTGAGGACTATGTTTCCTTCAGTACTTTCTATTTTTAAATCCGTTGAAATATTTACATCTGCATATTCCTTTGTAACTTTAGGCGTGGTAACAAAAACACCCCATTGTGGAATATGTGTTTTATTAGCAATTACCAACTTTACGTTGCGATATATTCCTGAACCCGGATACCAGCGACTATCCAAAAATGCTGTTCTATCGGCCTTAACTACAATTACGTTTTCTTTACCAAAATTGATATGTTCCGATAAATCGTAACTAAAAGGAGCATAACCAAATGGTCGCTTACCTAAATAATGTTCATTTATCCATACTTCAGAATTGGTGTAAACCCCATCAAATTCAATTCTTACCAACTTATCTTTTGCACTTGAAGGCAATTCAAATGTTTTACGATACCAACCCACCCCTCCTGGCAGAAAGGCCGTAGCACCCCCGGTTTTTTCCTGGGTAAACGAATGTTCCACGCTCCAATCGTGTGGTAGTTTAACTTCCCGCCAATTGCTTTCATCAATATTTTCCTTAAATCCATTTTTCACATCTCCATAATGGAACTTCCAGTCAAAATTAAAATCTTCTGTCCTTCTCGTTTCCACCGTTGATGTGCACCCTAAACAGCTTATAAAAAAAACAAGGGCTACAATTATATTTCTCATCATATTCATTCAACTTATACGTTACAAAACTACCTTTTGTACAGTAATTGTTCATTGACAAAATAATGCTGATATAGGGGATATTTTTAACCCGGATAAAGTATTGGAGGTTCGTCATGAGCATGGCAAGTACAATAAAACAAGGCATTACTGAAACGAGGCATCACTTGTCCCGATTACTTTCGGGAGCATCGTTCTGGTGAGTTGAAAGTGATGCAACGAAGTGTCTTGTTTTAAAGTAATTTCAATAGGTAATAGAATTTCTAATGCATATTGCGGGTTTAACTAGAAAAAGCCTGCTTCTTACTATAAAGAAACAGGCTTTTATCTGTTATTTCAAAGGGAATTTACCCCCTCAGCTATTTTGTTTCTATTTTTAACGCGAACGCAAAATCACCGGGCTTTTCCTTAGGCATATCAACCGACAAACCATCGTCGGTAAGTTTCCACTTAAGCTCTTCTCCTGTTGCCAGCATACTTACCTTATCTATCTTTCGGTTCAATAGGTTTTCTTTGGTTGCTAAACTACGGATCACCATTTTATCCTTAGGCCAATCTAGCGCAAACGCGTACAGATTTCCATCTTTGGTTGTAAAACGAATATCTTCGGCAACCGCATCTTTGTTCTTATCTTCACTCAAATGACCTTCCTTAATCTCAAGCGGACCTTCGCCATAAATTTTCCAAGGGCGCGTGTCGTAGATGGCTTCACCGTTGGCCTTAAGCCACTCGCCCATTTCCAATAAACGCGACTTGACTCCATCGGGCATTACTCCATCGGCTTGCGGGGTTACATTCAACAAAACAGCGCCGTTTTTACTAACCACGTCCACCAGAAAGTCGATTAAACGATTGGTCGACTTATATTTCGGATCGGAGATATTACACCAAGCTTTCCAATCAATAGAATCATCCGTTAACCATGGGAAGTCTTTTTTTTCTTTCATTCGGGAGCGTTCCAAATCAAGTACTGCCGTACCTTCAACCATATCGGTAAACTTATAGGTACAAACTACATCTCTACCCCATTCTATTGCTTTATTGTAATAATTTGCCAGGAATTGCTTACGGTATTGCTCTTCAATGATATCCATCTTATTATCGAACCAGATGATATCTGGCTGATATTTGTCCATCAGCTCATTCAAGCGATCCAACCATTCCTGGTGAAATTCCTTTTTTGGGGGGTTAGGGTAATCACCCGTTGCCATTACAAACGAACCTTCCGGTACATAAGGCCCATAAAGACCTGCATATTCTGGGTCGCCGGCATCGGTATTCTTATCCCAAGTAGGGTACCAGGCATACAACCAATGACGGTGATAGGTAGCAATAAATTTCATACCTTGCTTACGAACAGCCTTTTCCATTTCGCCAACGATATCGCGCTTGGGTCCCATGTCCATGGCATCCCATTCTGTCAATTCACTATCCCACATAGCAAAGCCATCGGCATGCTCAGCAACCGGACCGGCAAACTGTGCTCCGGATTTCTTAAATAGTTCTGCCCATTCATCCGCATCAAATTTTTCAGCCGTAAACATGGGAATGAAATCCTTGTAACCAAACTCTTTTAAATCACCATAAGTCTCTTCATGATACTTACGAATTGGGTGCCCTTGGGTGTACATATGTATCGCATACCACTCTGTTTCATGAGCAGGCACAGAATAAGGTCCCCAATGAAAATAGATACCAAACTTGGTATTCAGCCACCATTCCGGTACTTTATATTGTTTTAATGATTCCCAATCGGCCGTGTATTTAGGTTCTGATTTGTTTTTTTCCGACTCTCCGGGTACAGCATTACAGGCAAACATGGCTGCTGCTATAAGGATTAATAGATAATTATTCATTACGATAAAATTAATTTGAGTTACAAAAAACTTTTGCTGATTTTCTTTATACAAAAATAAGGCACACGAATTATTTTGTTTTGCACTAATACGACATACCTTATCACAATACCGCTCAACCACGATACATAAATACCTCAAAAACAAAAGGTACCAGAAAATATGGCGCATTAGCAACATTATTATATTTTTACATTAATAATATTCTAATATTCATTTGTTTTTTGAATGAAAACATGAACTGGACTAGGTTCGTTTGGATCTTAAGAACAATTTCTTTCCTTACTTCATCTTATAACCCCTTAATGATAAAATAGCCACCTCATAAAAATCACCCCTTAAAAAAAGGAGTGATTCTCAATTTTAGGAATTACCAAGACGTAATTATATTAGAGTACAGTTTATATGTTTTATATTGGATCTGGATAGGTCTCGTCAGGGTATGCTGTTAGTGTATTACCTGAATTTCCTTGCTCAGTTAGGCCGATAGGTATGTATATGTGTTTGCTCCAATCAACTCCTGGATAAATAACTCCCATCACACTCTCTGCTCTTCCACTGCGAACTAAGTCAAACCAGCGATCTCCTTCTCCTGCCAGCTCCGCTCTACGTTCATACCACAATACATCTAAAACACTTGAAAAACGCTCAGGGTAATTTGAGATTAAATCGTCCACGGTATTATAGGTTCCTGTATTCATTCCTACGTGATACTTTCGTACTTCATCCATTAATACTTTTGCTTCCCCTTCGTTACCTGTGCCTCTTAACTTACATTCTGCCAACAAAAGGTACACCTCTGCCAAACGGATCACACGTTCGTTTCCCGGACGATTCAAAGACTTGGAGCCAAGATATTCATAATCTACCCAGCACGGATATTTCTTTTGTGCATAACCCACAAAATCAACCTGATTATATTGGGCTATATCCCATACTACATAGTCGTCCGGATCGCTAATGGTTGTATTCTCTTCGGTAACCAACTCATCGTAGGTATACGCAACAGCTCTTTTACGCACAGTATCGTCAGGAAGGTAGAAATCCATCAAATCGTGTTGAGGCAATACAAACCCCCAACCAGCTTCTATTTCCGGATGTTTGGAATTTAAACCGCGAGGGCCCGCATATTGTACCCAGAAGTTACCTTCCGTGCCATTGGTATTCGCCCAGCTAGTCCAACCTGATTTTGTAGATCGCTGAATTTCAAATATCGATTCAGAGCTATTCTCGGTGTGCGCATCAAACAAGTCTGAGTAATCAGCCACCAAACTATAATCGGAGCTGTTAATAACAGCTTGCAAATATTCCTCTGCTTTACCGAACAGGCTTGCATCATCGCTGTTCCAATCTGCCCAATAGACATACACCTTACCTAACAAAGCCTGAGCTGCCGCTTTGGTAATACGACCTAACTGATCATCGGGCATTTCACTTTTTTCCAATAACACCGGAATGGCCTCTAACAAATCGCTTTCGATGAAGGCGTTTACATTATCTCTACTTTGCCTGGTAAACTCTTCGCTCTCAGGATAAGTGGTTTGATCAATAATAGGACAGGGGCCATAAGTCCTTAATACATCAAAGTGATACCAAGCCCTTAAAAACTTAGCTTCAGCTTTATAAACAGTTGCTTCATCACTTTCATAGGAAGCGTTAATAACCAGGTTGGCTCGGTAGATACCTGTATAATTCTTCTCCCATATACCATCGGAGACATAATTTACTTCCGTATTGGTAAAGGCCTCTAAGGCTTGCATATCCGGCTGATCCCCTTCGCCACCTCCACCTGTTTTGCAATTATCTGATCTGATCTCTCCGAAAGGCACAAAGGTAGCCAGGGCGTTACAATATTGCAAGGGGTCATAGGCAGCCATCAACGCAGCATACATCTGATCATCTGTTTGATAAAAAGTATCTTCAGTAGAACTATTTACCGGATCTGATTCCAAAAACTCATCTGAACAGGCTACCGCCACAAACAATAACCCAAAGAAAAATATATTTTTAAGACTCTTCATTTTTTTCATTTTTTAAGTTCACAAATTAAAATGCCAGGTTTATTCCTGCACGGAAAGTTCTTGCTTGCGGATACATGGAGTAATCTAAACCTGTGTTTAATATGTTACCCTCCATCGCTCCCACTTCCGGATCAAACATAGGGTAGTCGGTAAAAATGGCCACATTATCGATGGCTCCATAGATCCTTACATTAGAGAGGTTAACCGATTTCAATATTTTTTCGGGGAATGTATATCCCAATTCAATTGTTCCTATCTTAAAGAAAGAAGCATCGCGCACATGAAATTCAGAGGGGTTACGCACATTATTATTTAAATCGGCTAATGTGACCCGGGGCACTCCTTTATCATCCCCTTCTTTTTGCCAACGATCCAACCAGAACGAAGGCAAATTGGATCTTCCGTATGCTTCATCCCGATATTGCGACATCCACACATCCACATCGGCTTTTCCGTGAACAAAAACACTAAAATCAAAATTTTTCCAGTTGGCACTGATATTGACGCCATAAGTCCATTTGGGCCAAGGGTTGCCGATATCCGTTTTATCTTCGGCTGTTATTTGTTTATCCCCATTGGTATCGTGCCATTTGAAATCTCCGGCTTGTGCATTGGGATAGGTTAAGTTTCCGTCCTCATCGGTATAACTATCCACCTCAGACTGTGTTTGGAAAATACCATCTATCTTATAGCCATAAAAATAACCGATGGGATATCCCTCCTGCATGCGGGTTACATTATACGAAGCCTTCCACGATCCTCCTTCTTCATATCCATTGTCGTTTCCAACCTCTTCCACCTCGTTCTTTAGATAGGATGCATTGGCATTCACGGCAAATGATACTTCTCCGACGTCAAAATTAGTTCCTAGCTGGATTTCGACACCCGAGTTCTTTACTTTGCCCAGATTATAATACGATGCCTCGTTACCTCTTACGTCCTCCACTGTCCTTTGAAAAAGCAGATCTTTTGTCGTCTTTACATAATAATCCACATTAGCTCTCAGCTTATTGTTGAATAAACCCATATCTGCACCAATATTTATCTGCTCACTTGTTTCCCACTTCACATCAGGATTGACCAGCGATGTTGGCGCCGAACCAGTCACCACGGAACTGTTTGTCCCCAGTGTATAATATTGATCATTTCCTACAATCGAAGTATAGGAAAATGCATCTATATCTTCATTACCGTTCTGTCCCCAACTGGCTCTTAACTTCAGGTAGTCGAAATTTTTAATAGTCCAAAACTCTTCGCTAGAAACATTCCACCCGGCACTTACCCCCGGAAATGTACCATACTTATTGGAAGGTCCAAAATTAGATGAGCCATCTACACGCACCACAAACTCAGCCATATACTTTTCTTTATAACTATAGCTGGCCCTCCCAAAACGTGAATACAAAGAATGTATAGCATTAGCAGAGCCTCCGTTTGAAGCGGAACCAACATCACCTGAATTTAGATACCAGAAATTTGAATTGGTCTCTGCTTCTACGGGCAGGTCGTTTCTGGTACCGGACAACCATTCATACGTATCCTCAGATGAAGATATACCTACCAAAACACCCAACGAATGGCCATTAAACTCTTTGGTATAATTCAATGTGTTTTCCCATTGCCAGAATGTACTTCTACTGGAGTTTTGACTTACACTACTGACTGTAGAATTAATATCTGACCGGTGATTATATTCGCGGGAAAAACTTCTTCTATTGTTAGAACTAAGGTTGGTGGCGAAATCTGTTTTGAACTTTAATCCGCTGATAAGTTCTATTTCCGCAAATACATTACCAAAAAAACGTTCTGTTTTGTTATATCCATTACTGGTTACATCCATAAAGGAAAAAGGGTTCCACATCCGTGAAAAAGGCACTGACGACACTCCATATCCATCTTCATCGGCAGCAACCAATCCATCACCATATACCGGAGTGGTTGGATCCATTTGCAACGCATAATAAACAGGATTATAACCATTGGTTCCTGTTGAAATACCATTTTTATCAATATGCGTGAAATTAATATTTGCACCTATGGTGATGTACTCTTTCACGTCCATAAACGTGTTTATCCGGGCATTATATCTTTTAAAAAATGATTTATCCCCTCCAATGATACCATCCTGATTACGATAGCCTAAGGACAACAAGGTACTACCTTTTTCTCCTCCCATGGTCGCGGTTACATTGTGTTCCTGCACCGGAGCAGTATCGGTTATTTCATTTAACCAATCTGTATCCACCCCTAAATTTTCTGTAGGCATTACTTCGGGATAGTTGCTTCCATCATTGGCATAGAACTCTTTCATCAGTTCAAGATATCCGTCAGTTTTTAACATATCCGGCTGGTTAAAGGCCCCTTGCACACCATAAAAACCATTGTATGTTAAGGTAGACTCTCCTTTTTTCCCTTTTTTGGTGGTAATAAGTATAACGCCATTGGCTCCTCTTGCTCCATAAATTGCCGCAGAGGTAGCATCTTTTAATACCTCCATGGATTCAATATCCGAAGGATTAACGGAAGTCATATCTGACATAGGCAAGCCATCAATAATATAAAGAGGATCTGAATTTCCATTGGTACCAACCCCTCGAATAACTATTTTAGGACTTGAACCGGGTTGTCCTGAAGCTTGTGAAACAACAACGCCTGCTGCACGTCCACCTAAAGCCTGATTTATATCAGCTGGCTTTGACTGAAGCAGATCATCCGAACTCAGACTACTAATAGCCCCTGTTACTACGCTTCTTTTTTTATAACCATACCCTACGGCAACTACTTCATCAAGACCAATAGCATCTGCCTGTAAAGTTATATTAATAGATGATTGCCCGGCAACTGGCACTTCCTGTCTTTGCATTCCTATAAAAGAAAAAACCAGTACTTCATTCCCCTGCAGATTTGAAATAACATAATTACCATCAATATCAGTAATTGTTCCAGTTGTGGTACCTTTAACCATAATAGCAACCCCCGGTAATGGGAACCCTTTATCATCAAGAACTTTCCCAGTTACTGTATGTTCAGCCTGTTGGGCTGTATTATTCTGAGTTAAAAATTCTCTGATCACTACTGTTTTGTCTTTAACAACATATTCAAATCCTTCAGGAACCAAATATTTATCCAGATATTCATATACAGTAACATTCTGTATTTCCACATTTTGTTTATCTACTTTATCAAAAAGATTTGAACGATATAAGAAAGTAAAATCACTTTGATTTTCAATCGCCTCCAATACCTGATAAACGGAAGCATCTTGTATTGCAACAGACATTTTAGTTTGTTGAGCATATGTACTTGCAGTACATTGCAAATAACTAATAAACAGAAAGAATAAGGTAAATTTCATAGTCAATTTCATTGCGCCCACATTGCGGGGCAAGTACTTTGATTTTTTTTTCATAATTTTACTACGTTTTTAATTTAACTTGGAATTATTAACATTAAAAGGGTGTGATATTGCCGTATCACATCCTTTCTTCATTTCCGGGTAATAAACACTTCATCTTGAGTTACTTCAAAACTAATTTCATTGGTTTCTTCAATCACAGATAATATATTCTCGAGACTCTCATAACGTTTTATCTTCCCTGTGAACTTAACATCTTTGCATACTGTATCACTAAAAAACACCGATACATTATACCATCTTTCAAGTGTTGTCATCATATCTTCCAATGATTGGTTTTTAAAATAAAACAATCCCTTTTTCCAGATTACAAATTCCTCTACATTTACTTTTTCTGTCGCAATAATATCATTAACGGGATTATATACTGACTGAAAACCAGGCTTAAGAGTCACTACATCAGCATCACCTGCTTTTACATTAACCGATCCTTCAACCAGGGTAGTTTTAATATTATCATCATCTGGATAGGAAGAAACGTTAAACTGGGTTCCTAAAACCTGAACTGTATGTTTGCTTGAAAGTACATTGAATGGACGTTTTGCATCTTTAGTAACTTCGAAATAGGCTTCTCCTGTCAATTCAACAATTCTATTATCATTGGCAAATGTTACTGGGTAACGAAGTATAGTTTCGGAGTTTAACCACACTTTGGTTTTATCGGATAATTCGAGAAAAAATTCACCTCCTCGGGGAATTTTTATAGTATTATAAATTAATTGATCTGCTTTTTTAATAGTCGAAACATAAGACAACCCTTCTTCGGATTGTTGCAAAATGGTTTGGCCTTGTCGTATCTTTATAGATGATTTTGTTGTCAACTGTTTTGCTGTGCCATCATCTAGTATTAATATAGCCTTTTGCTTTCCTGATTTTGTTTTCGGCTCAATATTTTTTGCAATAATTTCTTCAGGATCAAACGAATCTATTTGAAACACATAAGTTACTGTGGCTATGATAAAAAGAATAGCAACTGAAGCAACTATACGAGTAAAAACGATTTTGCGGCTAATTCTTGCTTTAATATTCTTTAGCGCTTTATTCTTATTAGCAGGTTTTCTTGAAAATGAAGAGCCTTCTTTATAAAACTTTACCGCATTGTTAAATAACTCCCTATGCTTTGGAGAATATCGCAGCCAATTTTCGAGTTCCTGGCTTTCGTCTTCTGAAATAGTAAAATGAATTTTTCTCCAAATAATATTAAAGTCTATATTTGATTTATGCATTTTTCTTTTTTGATTTTTCCTTAAGACGACAAGGATTCCAAAAAGGACGACACATATCTTTACTTTTTTTTGTTTTTTATAACAAGCTCTATCCCACTCATGAAAGTATACAAAAAAAGCTATAGAAAATAGAATAACAAAAAATCATGAATGAGCTCACGCAATTTACTTTTTCCCCTGGCCAGCTGAGTTTTTACTGTTGAAACAGAAATTTTTAATTCCTTGGCTATTTCTTCAATCTTTAGTTGTTGATAGTATTTGGCTTTAAATACTTTTCCCATTTGAGGAGGTAGATTATTTATGGCGATTTTAATAGACTCTAAAGAACTATCATCCTCGATATCCTCATCTTGCAAAATTAATTGAGTCGAAATAGTAGAAAAAACGGTCTATACCCACCCAGTGAAAACGGCCATACCCGTTCACTTTTTTCTTAATCAGCCATGAATTTAC
>NZ_JBNGOS010000023.1:40726-111510 GCF_050589685.1 Saccharicrinis sp. 156 | reverse complement strand
TATGCCTCGTTTCAGTAAAGCCTTGTTTTATTGCACTTTCAATGTTCACGACGAAGTTCTAATGCATAATCCGGGTTTAATGAGACTGGCACCTGAATCCTCACAGCGAAAAGCCAACAAATACCAAATATCTTTCCGCAACCAATTCCGAGGAGTCAGCATCGATCTATGCCTGGGGATAACATAGCATTTATAGCCTTTAGGTGGACTTATTTGTTTTGGTATAATGGCGATAGTTTGTTCCGAGGATTTTCGGTAAAAGAATGACTGTACATGTTACATGTAAAATATTAAGACTCGCATCTTTAATAGTAAAATTACAATGCCTTATAAATTTCACTTACCGAATTTAACCCCGATACTCTTCCATCTTTTGGCAGAGCATGGGGTCCGGGTGATAAAAACAAAAAGGACCTTACCTCAGTAAAGCCCCCGTTTGTATCAACTGCTGCCATAAGGCAGATAGCATTGTATTCCTGTTAATAGACCACCACCTTTTCCTGATAAGAGGATTTATCAACACTTACCCTGATAATATACATCCCCTGAACGGCAGGCATATCAAATTCAGTTTCGGTTGAATGCAACTCGTGTTGCGCCATCAACTGACCAGCGAGGTTATAGACCTGAATTAACCGGTCTTTACCCCTTAAAACCTCTTCGGTTACCTTTACAAATGCCTTTTGGTTGACCGCATAAATTATTACATTGCTCTTAGAAACTTCAGGTTCATTTTCCGCTACATCTGTTGTCACACCTGATAACTCAGTACGGATAACAAAACGGTCGTCAGAATGGGCTGCAGTTGGTGCAAAGGTGTAACTACCTTGCTCTCTTAAGTTAATGGTTACTCCTGCGTCCAGGTCCTCTAAATAAATATCAACATTTGAATTAAAGCCTGACAAATCGCCTACCTGAATGGTAAATTCGGACATACCTGACTCTGCCACCTTGTAACCAAGAGGAATAATCTCGCTATCAAAATTAAGCGGCATAGAGTTAATGACCGCATACCTGTCGTCTTTAACCGTATATAGGTTTCCGGCAGAACCGCCAACCATCCTTTTTTGGGAGTCATAAACTGTAAAATCATAAGCCCCATACGCTTTAAATGAAATGACTGCTTCATTGTCCGTGTTATTATTTAACAAACGGAGTCGAATCACATCTGTTTCAACCGAACCAGCACTTTTAAGCGTAACAGAAGGCTGATGCTGGAGAGCGGATTTTTTTAAAGTAATACTTCCATTGCCACCAGCACCGATCTTGATCCAAAAAGATTGTCCGGGAGCAATATGCCTTAAACCTCCACCCGAAACAGTTCCGTCTGCCAGGTTACAGGTTGCATAATCCGTTCCCGCCCAAATATAGGTGGAATAATAAGATGGGTCCAGGTTTGTAAAGGCGTGGTCGATACTTAAAATATCAATAAATGCAGGGTAAGGATTTGCCACCAGGTACCATCCTTCGTCCAAATTGGAAATTGTATATTCCGCCTCATTGTTTAAGGTTCCCGAATAAGATAAATTGCCCGGATAACCATCCCTAACACCAAAGGCATAACCATCCAATGGCTCCGTAAAATTATAGGTAGTACCGTTTAATTTTGCAAAACTGGCCCCAACATAATTATAGAGGAAATATCCGTTTTGTACTTCGTTCCCATCATCATCACTTAGTTTCAATCCGGATGATGGCATTGCCGAAAGACCGATATACCACCATTTAGAATCACTTATGCCGTTCCATTTAACGGTTGCTTCTCCGGCTCCCAGCACTTCCCCTTTTACAATGATTGGTGTGGGATTATCTGCTGTATTATTAATAACCAAATCTCCATTAATGGTAAGGTTACCGTTAATCGTTAACTGGCAACCACCTCCAATAGTTAATGTTGCATTTTCATTAATGGTTAAATTACCTACCATAATTGACCCACCGTTAATAACCGGCGATGACCCGGCATTAGCAACAACCACAATATCGAATGCTTTGGGTTCATCTGATAATGACCAATTCGCACCTGTGGTCCATGCCTCAGAAGTATCACCATTCCAGGTATTAGTTTTTGCTACTGATATTATCTCCTCCATCAAATCATCTACTAAAAACAGAAGACCTGAATCATCTCCACCGAGATCACTAATCAAATCATCCCCTGTTTTAATATCATCTAATGATAGATCGTTACTATCAACCCCTATAATCAAAGGATTTTCGTCGTTAATAGCATATATATCAGCATTTGCCGACACATCCGTTTTATTCCCATACACTGCTACCTCTCCTGTTATTATAATATTAGCATCAGACAACATATCTACATTAGCTAGTGTAAGATCACCCAAAACAATTACATTTCCCGATAAATATGACTCATTACCAGATGCAATTTCCCGCAAGCTCCCTTGAATGACTAATGTTCCTCCAGCCTCAACTACCAGTTTCTTCTGAAAGTATACATCCCCGGTAACCGTTAATCTACCTCCATTTTTAACGGTAACGTTATCCCCTTGAACCTGAGAAGGTGCCTTTACTATATCGTCTCCATCATTAACAGTTATTGATCCTGCAAATATGCTGACGCTCAAAGTGCACAACAACAGTAAAGTATTTATTTTTTTCATATGCTTAATTATAAAACTCAAGTCTAATTTCCTATTGTGCTCTTAAACGAAAGCATAGCTTTAAAGGTTTCGAATTTTAAAGTCGCATTGACGAATGTATGTTATTACTACATAAACAGCTCATTTTTTATCGTATTTGACTTCATACCTCTGATATTATCCAGTCATCAACACGCACTGTCCATCCATAAACATAACTAGTGTTGTATTATATCATGCTAGTGCAAGTCAAATTTTATTTTGAATTTCCTGTTCAGTGTTTTATGTATCGCTATTGGTCAGGATCATTATTTGAACATCCCTACTTTATGTTTACTTAACTTATTTCCACTCTTTACTCTGACCATATAAATGCCATTTGCATCGGGCAATTCAATGGTCGTACGTAGTTTATTTGGCTCAACTTGATTGACTAACTGCCCGGACACATTAAACACCTGTATGCTTCGGTGGTTTTCTCTTAATAAATCCTCTGTTACCAATACGATCAGCTCTTGCGCAATAGAAAAAACATTAATATCCGATGATGCATCTTCTTTTATTACATCCGTTGTTACACCTGATAACTCGGTACGAATAACAAAACGGTCGTCAGAATGGGCAACAGTTGGTGTAAAGATGTAACTACCTTGCTCTCTTAAGTTAATCGTAATATCTTCCTCTTTGTCCTCTAAATAAATATCAACATTTGAATTAAAGCCTGCCAAATCGCCTACCTGAATGGTAAATTCGGCCATACCTGACTCTGCCACCTTATAACCAAGAGGAATAATCTCGCTATCAAAATTAAGCGGCATAGAGTTAATGACCGCATACCTGTCGTCTTTAACCGTATATAGGTTTCCGGCAGCACCGCCAACCATCCTTTTTTGGGAGTCATAAACTGTAAAATCATAAGCCCCATACGCTTTAAATGCAATAACTGCTTCATTGTCCGTGTTATTATTTAACAAACGGAGTCGAATCACATCTGTTTCAACCGAACCAGCGCTTTTAAGCGTAACAGAAGGCTGATGCTCCAGCGCCGATTTGCTTAAGGTAATGCTTCCATTGCCACCAGCACCGATCTTGACCCAAAAAGATTGTCCGGGAGGAATAAATCTTGAACCTCCACCGGAAACACCTCCGTCTGCCAGGTTACAGGTTGCATAATCCGTTCCCGCCCAAATATAGGTGGAATAATAAGATGGGTCCAGGTTTGTAAAAGTGTTATCGGCACTTAAAATATCAATAAATGCAGGGTAAGGATTTGCCACCAGGTACCATCCTTCGTCCAAATTGGAAATTGTATATTCCGCCTCATTGTTTAACGTTCCCGAATAAGATAAATTGCCCGGATAACCATTCCTGACACCAAAGGCATAACCATCCAATGGCTCCGTAAAATTATGGCTAGCACCGTTTAATTTTGCAAAACTGGACCCAACATAATTATAAAGGAAATATCCATCCTGTAAGTCATCATCATCATCATCATCATCATCATCATCATCATTGCACAGTTTCAATCCGGATGAAGGCATTGCCGAAAGACCGATATACCACCATTTAGAATCACTTATGCCGTTCCATTTAACGGTTGCTTCTCCGGCTCCCGGCACATCCCCTTTTACCAGAATAGACGATGGTTTATTTGTGGTATTTTCAATTATAAATTTAGCACCTGATTCAATCACCAAATCCCCATTAAGGGTTAACTGGCTTCCTGCTTCAAAAATAAGCTTGCCTCCTGCTTTAACTGTAATATCATTAACCCCACCTAGGGCCCAAGCTCCGCTGCATGTGATTGTATGACCATGCTGGATCACATAATTTTGATTGTCAGTTGCGAAATCTAAAGGTTCACTTCCTGAGCCATCCGTTTCTGAACGCCAATTTAAGACGTTAGAGTGATTACCCGTTGCACATGAATAATAGGTTTTTTTCACTATCCCTATATCTTCAATAATATTATTAAGAATTGTATTGCCTTCTGCAATTTGTTCCAGTTGTTCCTGTCCGCGAACGTCATTATCAATATTATTACCTGAGGCATCACTTGTGCTGCCAATCACATAAATTTCCGCGCCACCTTCATAAGTTGTTTCACCCTTATTTTCAATTACTAAATCCCCGCCAACCACCATTGTGGATTCTTTTAAAATCTTAAAATCAGTAATATTCACATGGCCCGCTACAACCACGGTTCCTTTAATTTCATGTACCCCAAAACCAGAGTTATTCAAATCCAAATCGCCATGTACAATAAGAGTTCCACCCTCCTCTAATTTTACATATTTCGCTATCATGCTCCCAAACACTTCAACATAAGCTCCTGATTTTATTGCCAACAACTTTGTAGCTTCAAAATCTTTGGCTACAGTTAATTTCCCTTCCACGGTTCCCTCCTTATTAGAAGTCAAATCACCCGCAGCATCTACGGTTTTTCCTGATTTTATTTCCCAATCCTTTTTAAGTGTGGTCGGATCTGCTAAACTGCCGGTAATCTCATCACCCGCCTTAACGCCACTTATCCCTGCGAATAATATTAACAGAACTAATACAAAAATCTTTTTCATAAATCAATAAATTACATACGATACAAGCCAGATTCTACAAGAACATCCATACAAAAAACAACCTCTGTTAGAAGCTATATTTTTTTTGTTTAAGATGTTTTTAAATACCCCAACACTCATTTGTACGTAACTATAGATTTTTGTTACACTCCAAAGGCAGAAAAATAGATTTTTTCAACAACAAGTATTTTCCATCCCACAAAAATCTTAACATCTGCGTTAATATACTCAGTTATACTGTGATTAGTTTTTGTCATGGCAAAAACCATAAATCCTTTACCAAACCACCCATGTCCGGTAAATTATTGCGTTAAGCGAAGGCAGTGACAAGCTTGCTTGGCAATGCTGAGCGGAGCAATAATCATAAAATAATTATTGCGTTAAGCGAAGGCTGTGACAAGCTTGCTTGGCAATGCTGAGCGGAGCAATAATCATAAAATAATTATTGCGTTAAGCGAAGGCAGTCACAAGCTTGCTTGGCAATGCTGAGCGGAGCAATAATCATAAAATAATTATTGCGTTAAGCGAAGGCAGTGACAAGCTTGCTTGGCAATGCTAAGCGGAGCAATGATCATAAAATAATTATTGCGTTAAGCGAAGGCAGTGACAAGCTTGCTTGGCAATGCTGAGCGGAGCAATAATCATAAAATAATTATTGCGTTAAGCGAAGGCTGTGACAAGCTTGCTTGGCAATGCTGAGCGGAGCAATGATCAAATAGTAATATTTATTGCCGGCTTTTGAAGATACCTGACAAAACCCGCCATATGCATTGGAAATCCTGATACCCAATTAAGCTACTTCAAAACAAGTCGTTTTACTGAGTTGCTTCAATCACCGGAGCGGCGCCATGCTTCGTTTCTGCAACGCCTTGTTTTAGGTTATTCAAATGCTCATTACGTGCTTCTAATACAGAATCCGGGTACATTAAACAAGGGTTTCACTTAGTTGGAAACATTGGGCTAATCTTTTCCTACAGATCTCATCATTTCGTAAAACGCCCCTTTTCGTTTTATTAATTCTTCGGGGCTTCCTTCTTCAGCTACGCCATAATCGTTTAATACAATTATCCTGTCCGCAATATGAATCGTTGACATGCGATGACTCACTATAATTGCTGTGCGTCCTTCTGTAATAGCTTTAAAGTTTTCGATCAGTTTTGCCTCGGTAAATGCATCCAGCGAACTGGTAGGCTCGTCGAGTATCACCAACTGTGCATCATTAAAAAACGATCGGGATAAGGCTATCCGTTGCCACTCTCCCACACTTAACATTTCACTGTCTTTAAACAACGTACCCAACTGCGTTTCATATCCTTTGGGAAGATCCGTTATTAATTGATGCACGCCTGATTTCCGGGCACTTAAAACAACCTCCTTGTCATCCGGTGATTTTGCAATATTTCCTATCCAGATATTTTCCCTGGCACTCACATTATATAACATAAAGTCCTGAAAGACGGCACTTATATTTTCGGCAATAGAATCCCGGGTAATATCTGACATGGATATGTCATCCATTAAAATATTGCCGCTATCTGGCTGATAAAGTCCGCAAAGCAATTTAACCAAAGTAGATTTCCCCGCCCCATTGGCACCGACCAAGGCTATTGTTTCGCCTTTCTTTATTTTTAAACTAAGATTTTTAAATACATGTCTGGAACTATTGGGATATTTAAAACTTACCTCCTGAATCGTGATACCTTCTTTCATTGGCTTTGGAAACAAAGCTGCTTTGTCGTGTTTATTGGGGATGACTTCATAATCCACAAACTCAAACAGGTTTTTTACGAATAAGCCATCTTCATAAAGTCCGGATATCTGTCCCAGAAAATCCTGCAAAAAACTATATCCCCTATACAATGCCAGAAAATACATGACCATCTCTCCTTGTGAAATGTTTCCATCAATGGCCTCCACAGAAATATATCCAAACACAATTATTAATGCAACCGCAGTAATTAACTGCAAAACCAATTCGTACCAGGTTTTCAACTTTAACAAATTAAACTGTTTGGAACGAAGTTCTACTTTACCCTTTTCGTACTTTTTTTTAAACAGCCGTGACAAATTAAATACCCTGAGCTCCTTTGCGAATTCTTTACCTGTAAGCAGTCGGTTGTAATAATTAACATATCGCTCTTCTTGGGTATGCTCCCTTTTGAACGAAAATATTTTGTGGGAAAATTTTAACCGGATCATAACCACGGGAACCGCCACTACCACCAATCCGAATAACATCAACCAATGTAAACCGGCTAACAAACCTGCTATCAACAATAATGTTATAGCATTCTGAATTAAATGAATGAATCCGTAATATATTCTTGATGGCCTATAGGTCGCTTCATTAATGGCTCTATAGTACACATTCTGAAAGTTATAATCATCATAATTAACAAAATCAAGATTCACGGTTCTATGATGAATCAAATCCTGTACGGCATCATTGATAAAATAAGAATGTTTTTCCCTCACAATCCCTGCTACTGAATTCAAAACAGCGTTTAACATAAATACACCGCCCGCAAAAATTAACACCTGTAATACAGATACGAAGGCCTCCTCTTTATTTCCCGCAGACACCACTCCTCCGATCTTATCTACCAACCGTTGAATAATAAAGATCAATAGGAGCGGGACTACTCCCTTAAGCAGCACAACTAGCGCGTTAACAACAGTCCACTTGCGAGAACTCTGCCAGATTAATAATAAGGATCGTACAATATTACTTCTTTTAACTTTCATATTACAGGCACTAACATACTCATTATTTGCGGTATTTTTCTACAAAAAATAAAACGGGCACTATCCTTTAGGTTTGTTTTGAATCCTTCATTTTGCACCAAATTCTTGCCATATAAAAAAATACATACCCCAGCACAGGCGATAACAAGCTAAGGGCTTTTTTCACAAAACGTTGGTTACTCCACTTAATTTCTTGATTATTTCGATAGTGATTTATGGCAACGGCGATAACCTCTTTCGCGTTAACGATCGCATCTCTCTTAATAAGGCCATCTCCCTTGGCGATGACGATTCCTTGATCCAGTTTTAATTTAATGAGCCTGTGAGCCACCAATTTATTGCCCGAACCAAAAACAATCATATCACCTACAGACAGTTTACTTTCAGTGGCTTTAACAACCCTGATCACGTCGCCGGGTAAAAAAAAAGGAAACATACTCAACCCAAACACGGGTACATCCACACTCAACTCGGCATCGAGCATTGATCTCAAAGTCTTGGAAAATATGATTTTATCCTTTACTTTTTTATCCATCTTAATCCATTTCCCTGATCATCTCCACTATATCCTGATCCGGTTTAAAACCAACTTCATAAACGTCAACCAAGTTAATGGTTTGTTCCACAATTTCAAGATGTCGTTGCACCATTTCTTTCTGGTAGAACTGCTGAATAAAGTTACCCAGCACCCTGGAGTATGCAGCAACCCCTTTTAATGGTGTAATGTAATTGTGTAGTGATTGCTTTAAAAGAAAAATCTTTTTAAGCTCTCCTCGTAAAGGGCGCTGCGCATAGTACGGCATGGGATTATTATATACCATAATCCTTCCATCGATGCGTCGAATAACCAACCTGTCATCGTTTAATACTGCAGCTCCCGATTCTTTCCATAGCCTTGCCATGGTAGATTTACCAATACCCGAGACCCCCGTAAACAAATATGCTTCGTTTTTATCCAATACACCGGAAGCATGTATCAGCAATCCGTTTTTCCAATGCGTAAGATACAAGAGGATGAGCGATCCCAAAGGGTGAATCAAGGGATCTACAGAAACAACATCAGCTGAAAGGTTATGCAAAACCAGTTCTACGCCGACAATAGTTGAGTTTTTTGAAACTTTGGCCAGAATAGATAAAATATCCGCATGATCAACAAAATTAACCCGAATATAAATGGCTTGATCCCGCATTAAAACTTCCCAATTGTAATTCAGAAGTTCATTATGCCCGGGCTGCCCCGTAAAAACCACAGTAGCATCCTCCAAAGTATGCTCATCAACCGTTGAATAATTAAAGCTATAATCCGGCTTGGTACATTTACTGCATACAAAATGTTTTACCTGCCCTTGAGCGTCAAGACGAATCTTTTCCGAATACGATTTAAATTCCAGAATCATATCGGATATGCTTAACTGAAAGCTTTCACCAGTTAAATCCATACGGCTGGGTTAGTTGGAATAATCTGGGGTACTACTTCCAAAGGGGTTACTCACGGCTGAGGGTGCCGTAGATTTCAATGGCGAAGGTGAAGATGTAGAATTTACGCCACCTACAATTGGAGGTGGAGGTGGATCACCGTCAGATACCATCATCAATGATATCTCGTGGTCAACATCAATTATCTCCAGTTGAGGCTTCGAGTATATTTTTTTTTCTGTGAATTCCCTTTCCATCAAAATATAATTTTATTCCCAACTATTGTTTTGTGAATAAAACCCCGTTATTAACCATATCGGTAATAAAATGCTTAATATCGTTTAAAGCAACCTCTTCGGCTACTTCATAGTTTTTAATTAATGCTGATCTTAAATCCGCTATCGATTTTACACCATCAATATGGTCATAAATGAAGGAGGCAACCTCATTTAAATTGTACACCTTGTTCATATTGGCCACATTATCAGTCAACGGAACCAATACCTTTTCGTCACCAATGGCTTTTTCCACAAAACCATCGTTTTTAGCATAAACAAGTGTT
Organism: Saccharicrinis sp. 156; assembly: GCF_050589685.1. Classification (NCBI taxonomy): domain Bacteria; kingdom Pseudomonadati; phylum Bacteroidota; class Bacteroidia; order Marinilabiliales; family Marinilabiliaceae; genus Saccharicrinis; species Saccharicrinis sp. 156. The sequence continues at coordinate 101,602 of NZ_JBNGOS010000023.1, read as the reverse complement.
ACATCCATACATTTTCAGATTCCGGAACAAAAGTAAAAAAAATTCCAATGATCCATTGCACCCTATTCTTTTCATTAAAAAGTTTTGACAAAGTACACAATGTAAATTGCCAATAATGATTTCTTTAACATTAAAACACCACGCGCGAAAAAGGAGTCGTATCATGCGTAACAAACTCCTTAGCCAGAAATTTGTAATAACCTGTAATAGCAACCATAGCAGCATTGTCGGTGGTATACGCAAACTTAGGTATAAAGGTTTCCCATTTCTTCTTCTTTGCCAGCATTTCCAGTCCGTTACGTAATCCAGAATTGGCCGAGACCCCCCCTGCCAATGCAATTTGACTGATTTTCAGATCACTGGCAGCTTTCACTAGTTTATTTAAAAGTATGTCAACAATGGTGCTTTGCAAAGAAGCACAAAGGTCATTTTTGTTCTCCTCTATGAAGTCTGGATTTACTTTAACCTGATCCCTTAAAAAATATAGGAAAGATGTTTTCAGTCCGCTAAAACTGTAATCGTAGTCTTTAATATTTGGCTTGGCGAAGCTAAAGGCTTCAGGATTGCCTTCCTTTGCCAGTTTGTCTATCCATGGCCCCCCGGGATAAGGCAGCCCCATCACCTTGGCACATTTGTCAAAAGCCTCCCCTGCCGCATCGTCGATGGTTTGCCCAACCACTTCCATATGCATGTAATCTTTTACCAATACTATTTGGCTATTGCCCCCTGACACCAACAAACACAGAAAAGGAAAGTCAGGATGATTCGATTCCTGATCAGGTTCTTTGATAAAATGGGCCAATACATGCGCGTGCAGATGGTTGACATCTAGCAATGGAATATTGTTCGCCAGTGCAAAACCCTTGGCAAAAGAAGTTCCTACCAGGAGCGAGCCCATCAATCCCGGCCCCCTGGTAAATGCTACGGCATTTATATCGGCAACTTTAACCCCTGCTTCCTTTAATGCTTTATCAACTACGGGTATAATATTTTGCTGATGCGCCCTTGAAGCCAATTCAGGGACCACCCCCCCATACTCTTTGTGTACCTCCTGGTTGGCAATTTTGTTCGACAATATTGTTTCATCCCTAAAAACCGCCGCAGAAGTATCGTCGCAAGACGATTCTATTCCTAAAATATATACACTCATAATTTACACGTGAATTAACATTTTTTGCACAATATTTGTCTATACTTTTCAGGTGGCCTTTTTAACCCGGATAATTCAAAAATTATTCCGGTCTCTTACAGCGACTAGGTTTCAGTAAAAACTTTTTTTAAAAAGTTTACCTTCAGCTATGTCGGGGTTAACCGGAACTTTATTCATATTTAAATGAGTTTATGAATAGTTCAGGTTAATGTGTTTATTTAAGACCTTTTTTACCTATTTTTGCAAATTAAAGGACAAAGCTATTAAAAATTCCTATAAAATATTATTCTATTCCATCCTAGCGCTGATAATATCACCGATATTATTATATTTTGTGGTGCTATTACCCGGTGTGCAAAACTCAATCGGCCATGTTCTAACCCAAAGGCTTTCTGAAGATTTAGGAACGGAGGTCTCAATTGGCAACATTCGTTTTTACCCCATTAAAAAACTGGTATTAAATGAAGTGTTGGTAAAAGATGGACAGCAAGATTCTTTATTGTATCTGGACAAACTTATAGCGCCGATCGACAGCATTGTTTTTGCGGACAGGCAAGTTTACCTGGGTTCTATTTCCATTAACAAACTTAAAACTGATATTACCTCGGACTCCGCAGGAAACAATTATTCTTTTATTATAGATTCGTTACTCAAAACAAAAGTCAAGAAAAGCAGCTGGAATTACAATATCAATGGCATTCATTTGAAGAACAGTGCCATTTCATTCACAAAAAAAACTTCTCACACCCCCAGGTCCAAGTTTAACGCAAACCGTTTACAAATATCACCCTTTAACCTCCAAGTTGACCGGATAAAAATAAAGGATGAAAACTTTTCTTTTCGAATCAAAAATTTCTCGGCACAAGAAAAATCCGGACTGGTTATAAAAGAGGCCAACGGAAACTTCAAGATATCCCCCAAAGGATTAGACCTTTCCAACTTTGTTCTGGTTGCCAAACAATCTTTTATAAACCTAAAAAAGTTTAGCATACAATACGATTCCACCTATCAACAACAAGACTTTTTAACCAAAGCGCCTATTGATATTCAGGTTAACTCTCTCTCGGCAGACTATAGGGATCTTGAGATTTTATTTCCTAACTTTCCCATACTTCAGGAAAAAATTAGTCTGAAAGGGAGTTTTGAAGGTACTATAGCTGACCTGAAAGGTCGAAACATAATTATAAATGCCGGCCATCGAACTAAATTACAAACCCATTTCGACATTACCGGATTACCCAATTTCAGAGACTCCTATCTGTTTTTAAATGTAAAAAAACTAAGTACCAATGTCCGTGACATTTCTAAACTGTTTTCTTTGAGAGATAATTCAACCAGTATAAAACTGCCGGATTCATTTGGAGAGATGGGAGATATCGAATATAGCGGCAAATTTTCCGGTTTTATAGATAACCTGGTAGCATATGGAAAATTCAATACCTCATTGGGAACCATAAACACGGACATTGGCCTTAAAATTACAGATGATGACAAACTTGTTTATTCCGGATTTATAAACACAGAAAGTTTTAACATTGGGAAGATTTTAAATTCAGAAAGCAACCTGAACAAGGTATCCATGGACGTGTCTGTTCAAGGTTACAAAGCCGGTAAAAACGAATTTAACTCTTTTATCAAAGGAACTATCGATTCCATAGACATAAAAGGGTATAAATACGAAAAAATTGAACTTAACGGCTTAATATCCAATAATAAATTTGATGGAAAAGTAAGACTAAATGATCCCAATGCCCAACTTCTATTTAATGGTAAAGTTGACTTTAGCAGTACAATCCCCCAATTTAACTTTAGCGCTTCGTTAAGCAACGTAAGGTTAGATAAATTAAATTTAGCCCCGGAGCTGATCAACAGCAAAATAGATCTTAGGCTAGATTCCAAATTATCCGGAAAAAATATAGATTCTCTTTCAGGAGATATACTATTTCATAGTGGAAAAATATTTCTTAACCATGAAGAACATACTATGGATTCGCTGGTTATTGTTTCAGAACAGGATCAGCTCCCCAAGAAAATAACGGTCAATTCTGCACTTTTAGACGCGGAACTTTCCGGTAACTTTAACATTAGCTCCATTCCCAAAGCCATTCGACAAGTTTTGTCTCAATATCTTCCCTCAGTATTTACACATTCAGAACGAATCAAATATCCCGACCAATTTGCCTTTGCTATAAAAACAAAGGAACTTTCCTCGCTTTTGGAAGCCTTTACACAGAAGATCAGGATTTCGGACGGTAGCGAGATTATTGGTAGTGTGGATGGATATCATAATCAACTAGAGCTGACCGGTGATTTTGGGGAGATTAAGTACAATTCGGTAATCGCTAAAAAATTATCCCTTGATTTAAAAACAGGTACAGATAAACTGAACACTCAAGTATCCAGTGAATTATTGGGTATAGAAAACTTGTTACCCCTCCATAATTTTAACGCCACGCAATATGTAAACAACGATTCTATTAACCTTAACATTAATTGGGACGATAGATTAGAAAAAGCCAGCAGAGGTAATATTCGCACCCGAACACGAATAAGGAAAACGAAAGAAGGAACCACATACACAAAAATTGACCTATTGCCATCAACCATTACTGTTAGAGACTCTATATGGCAGGTTCAGGAATCCGAAATCAGCCTTACTCCCACCGGAATTCGGGTGAATACTTTTAGAGTCCACCATCACAATCAAGAAATTAATGTTAACGGCTCTATTTACAAAGATAAAGAAGGCACATTGGTCACCTTTATTCAAAACATGGATTTAAATAACCTGACCTCTTTATTCAACATTAAAAACTTAACTTTTAACGGAACATTGGATGGTTGGATTCGATTAAAAAATGATTTAACGCAACCTATAATAACAAGCAGCTTGTCACTTGATGGTTTTAAAATAAACGAAGAAGACATTGGCCGTTTAACGGTAGAATCCAATTGGAACAACTTGCAAAAAGCAGTAATTGTTAATGCCCTAATAGAAAAGAACCATATTAAATCGTTGAAGGGAACGGGTTATTTTAAACCTTCCAACAAGGACTTTAATTTTAATTTTTCTTTAGACAGCCTTCCCTTAAGCTTTATAAATCTATACACAAGCAAGGTCATTCAAAACCTGAAAGGGACAGGTTCGGGAAATATGAAGTTGTTAAAAACCGATTATGGCTTAGGGCTTGAAGGGGGTGTCCATGTCAACAAAGCCAGGTTTGATGTGGATTTACTAAAATGTTCCTTTAACATTGAGGACTCCGTTATATTTACTCCCGAAAGGATTCATTTTAAAAACATGACCGTTACCGATCCAAAGGGGAAAAAGGGAAAATTTAACGGAAATATTGATCACCGGAATTTCAGAAACATGAACATTGACTTATATGTGCATGCCAACAATATGCTTTTGCTCAACACAAAGAACAAGGACAACCCCTTGTATTACGGCACCGTGTATGCGACAGGAGATATGGCGATAAAAGGGACCACATATGACATAAAGCTTAACTTAAACGGCAAAACACAAAGAAACACAAAATTTTACATACCCATTTCCGATGACGAGGAATCGCTCGACAATAATTTCATTCGATTTGTTTCCCCCAAGAATACCAATTCAATTGTTTCTATTAAAAAAGAAGAAGAATATAAAGTAGACTTGTCTAACTTCACCTTAAATATGGGCGTTGAAATTACTCCGGATGCTCAAGTCCAGGTAATCTTTGATCCTACGGTCGGTAACGTATTAAAAAGCTGGGGCAAAGGTAATCTTCAAATACAGATGAATAAAGAAGGCAAAGTCAGTTTCTTAGGCGAATATAAGGCTGAGAAAGGAGACTATTTGTTCTCGCTGGAGAATGTCGTAAACAAAAGGTTCAATATAAATAGAGGCGGAAGTGTAATTTGGGAAGGAGACCCATATGATGCTATCATCGATATTACAGCAACCTACAAGCTTAAAACATCTTTACAACCCCTGACCCGCACATCCAGCTCATACGGCGAGGAAAGTGACATTTCAACCAGAGTACCCATTAACTGCGACCTGATACTAAGTGAACGTTTATCGCAACCAAAAATTAATTTCAATATAACGGCCCCAACACTCGAACAGAGCACTCAAAATATTATACAAGAAGCCATTAGCACAGACGAAGAACTGAACAGACAAGTGCTTTCGCTGTTGGTATTAAATAAGTTTTATACCCCAAGTTATAACTCCGCCAGTGGCAACAGCAGCACGGTGAATAGCGCTAACTTGGCAAACACGTACACTTACGAATTGTTATCCGGACAGCTGAGCAACCTGGTTTCACAGATGATTGAAGATGTGGATGTGGGCATCAGTTATCGTCCTGAAGATGAAATATCGAGCGAACAGATTGAAGTTGCCTTATCCACCCAGATCTTCAACGACCGTGTCACACTTAACGGGAATGTAGAATATGGAAAATATGGCAAATTAAGTTCGACCAACGCAAATTCAAGTAATATTGTCGGGGATTTTGACTTAGATGTAAAACTTAACAAATCAGGCAGTTTGCGCGCAAAAGCCTACACACACAGCAATGACGACTTTAGCTTTGACAACTCCCCGACCACACAGGGGGTAGGTTTATCATATCAGGAAGAGTTTGATACTGTTGGCGAACTCCTCCGTAAATACTGGAATTGGTTTAAAGGCAAAGGTAAAAAAGAAGATGAAATTACCTTAGAAGGTCAACCAGGTACAATCAACAGAAAGCAGCCAACAGCTGTAAGCAAGTAGACTGACCTGATAATTTCGGTAACATCCCGCAGCTTTTTCCATCATTTAATTTCCACCGGAAAGCAACCAACAGTAACCCCGTCATTGGTCCGCATTCAATGTATATTGCTGCTGAAATTTTTAAGTTGACATATTCAACAAACCGACAAGGAAGCCAAATAAACCCGCAATATGCATTAGAAATTCTATGACACATTGAAATTACTTTAAAACAAGACACTTCGTTGCATCACTTCAACTCACCAGAACGATGCTCGCGAAAGTAATCGGGACAAGTGATGCCTCGTTTCAGTAATGCCTTGTTTTATTGTACTTGCCATGCTCATGACGAACCTCCAATACATAATCCGGGAAAAAAGTACACAGTTATACTTTTTGAGACAACTAAACCCGGCTAACAGATAAACCGATCATTAGCCGTTTAGCCCAAAAAACGGCAGAAAAAACCAACCCGAAATTGTCATTAGACTTTTTCTAAATACCAATTTGACTAACCCAATCTATACATTTCTTAAACATGGCCATGTAAAATTTTCTATTCCGATAGCAATCGGGACAACTGATGCCTGCTGACATGAAGGAATTTTTCAAATTCCCCATGACAGATCCCGGATGAAAATTCAATGTTACGGACTAAAGGAAATGATTTGTTCCAAAAATAACAATAGTCTGTTTTTCATGCTTAAAATAACCGCATGGATAAAACAGACATACCCCTATAATCATGATCACTTCTAAATTGATGGAAAATCCTTCATCAAATCTTCAACCAATTTATTCACCATCTTTTCGTCCATGTCCTTTCGGCTAAATGCACCTTTTGCAACACCCACCCAAACAACATCTTTATTTTCACGATCAATAAACGTTACCATTAATGTACCTTCCGGATACGATTCAATACTGCGCGTTGTCGTTGCAAAACCATGCGAATAGCCATATCTGTGATAACGTCCATTGTGATAATATCCGGGACGGGTACCTACGGCCGTAGTATTGGATTGCACATATTTTTTCTGTTTCACCTTAAAATCCAACTTAACAAACAAATCAGCCGCAGCCGCATACTTCATCCCTTTTATGCCCAGTTGGTTTTCAATGGAATTCGCAACTCGATTGGCATATATTGTACCAATACCTTTTGTTGTTTACCCTTTAAAATATTAAAAGTTTGATAAACGGAGAAGTCTTTTGTTGTATCATAATCAACCATGGTTTTATATGGAGAACAGCTAAGTGCCATCAATACAACGACTAATAATAAAAATACATTTTTCATATGCTCTAAAATTTAATTCGAACGCTCACTGTTAATATTCCTTTTGACGTATTTTTTTCGAAATGGTTTAATCATATTACCTGAATGTTCCATTTTGTTGTATAAACGTTATAATTTTTAATTATTTTCGTGCACAAATTCAAGTACCAGTTATGAGTATTATAATCGAGGAGGTCATAGACCAAGGTCAGAGGAAGAAGTTTGTTGCACTCCCTTACCAACTATACAAAAACAATCAATACTGGGTTCCTCCAATGAAGGCTGATGAACTTAGTTCTATTACGCCCGAAAAGAATCCTGCATTCGATTTCTGTAAAGCTAAATTTTGGCTGGCATACAAGAATGGCAAGGTAGTTGGCAGAATTGGAGCCATAGTTAATGCCCTTTGGATAGATAAGATAGAAGAGAACATAGGCAGAATTACGCGTATTGAGTTTATTAACGACCATGAGGTAGTTAAACAGTTGTTAGAAACGGCAGAAGAATGGTTAAAATCTCAAGGTATGGTTGGTGTAATGGGACCATTGGGGTTCTCAAATCTCGATCATTCAGGATTACTTATCGAAGGATATGACAGAATCCCTTGTATGGCCAGTGATTACCATTTCGATTATTATAAAGGTCATTTTGAAAAGCTTGGGTATACAAAAGAACGTGACTGGTTAGAATTTAGGATTACATTCCCGGATGCTTTACCCGAAAAAGCGTTTAAAGTGGCGGCCATGATAAAAAAGCGCTACGGATTAAAAACACTTAACTTTACCAAAAGTAGCGAACTGGAACCTTATCGCGAAATGATATTCAAGGTTTTCAACGACGCTTTTGTTGGGTTATTCGGCACATTTAGATTGCCGGACAGATTGGTGAAGTATTACATCGACAAATTTTTCCCGGCGGTAAACCCTCGTTACGTAAAACTAATGCTCGACAAAGAGGATCAACTGGCCGGCTTCCTGGTAGCCCTGCCTTCGTTATCTATAGCATTGCAAAAAGCAAAAGGTAAATTGTTACCATTGGGATGGTGGCACTTAAAGAAAGCCCTGGCAAAACCTAAGGAAATGGACCTGATGCTGACCGGGATAAAGCCGGAATTACAGAAAATGGGCGGGGTTTCTTTGTTAATGAACGACTTGTGGACAACAGCCAACGCAGACGGAATTAAGTTTGTTGAAACAACAGGCATGCTAGAGGATAATAACGTCGCTATTCAGATGTGGAAATCTTTCGAGCATATTCAACACAAACGTAAACGTTGTTACAAAAAGATGTTTTGAAATTGTTAATTAGTCAACGGTCATCGGTTAATAATTAAATGGCGAAATAAAAGTATTTATACTACCGACCATTGGCTATTGACCGATGCGATGACCTATTTACGTGGCTGTTACACCAATTCGGACAATGGAGGTTCGGGTAGGGAATGCTTGAGTTCTCTAACCGCTTCAATCGGATTGGGCGCATTAAACACAGCACTACCGGCAACCAACACATCAGCTCCTGCATTAATTAGTTGCTGGGCATTTGCTATAGTTACACCACCATCTACCTCAATTAAAGCTCGACTCCCTTTTCTTTCAATTAGGTTTTTAAGATCTGCCAGTTTTTTATATGTATTATCAATAAACTTCTGCCCGCCAAAACCCGGGTTAACCGACATCAACAACACCAGGTCAACTTCCGTGATAATTTCTTCCAACAGGAAAACAGGCGTATGAGGGTTTAATGTTACCCCTGCCTGCATGCCTTCTTTTTTAATGGCATCAATGGTTCGGTGCAAATGATTACATGCTTCATAATGGACATTTAGCAAATCGGCACCGGCTCTTTTAAAATCGGTAATATACCGGTCAGGGTCCACGATCATTAAATGTACGTCAAACGGTTTTTCGATATGTGGACGCAAGGATTTGATTACTGGCAATCCAAAGGATATATTAGGAACGAACAGGCCATCCATAATATCCAGATGAAGCCAATCGGCCTCGCTTTTGTTAATAATTTCAATTTGAGATTCCATCTTACTAAAATCCGCCGCCAATAAAGATGGCGCTAACAAGTGCTTCATTTTTATTTTTTTTTACGATTCATCATATTCAATGTTCATCTTTGCCCAAAGCATAATACAATAAAAAAAATACTCGTTATTACACCTCGTTGACTCCGTTGTTTTTCACGTATCAAAAGTAGTAAGGAATAACGTAAGAAAAAAGGGTTTCGAAACCAATCAAAACCCACTATTACTCGCAAATTTGTACATGTTAACCCAAATAAGAACGCAGGATTTTACTCCTGTACGTATGTTTCAGCCTTTTTATGGCTTTTTCTTTGATTTGTCTGACCCTTTCTCTGGTAAGGTTAAATAAGTTGCCAATCTCCTCCAGGGAGTACGGCGGCTCACCGTTTAATCCATAATATAACCTAATAATATCCGCTTCCCTGGCCGACAATGTCGATAGAGAACGGTCAATTTCTCTTCGCAAAGAGTCTGTTAAAAGCTTGTTATCCGGACTTATTGAATCCGTCGACAACAAGGTGTCGTACATGTTATTATCTTCATCCTTACGCAATGGCGCATCCATTGAAATATGCTTGCTCATCGCCTTCAGCGACTCTTTCACTTCTTTAGGGGCCAGGTTTAACGTTTGGGCTATTTCTTCAGAGGTAGGTTCACGCTGATACTCTTGCTCAAGCAAAGAAAAGGTGTTGTTTACCTTATTCATGGAACCAATTTTATTTAAGGGCAACCGCACTATCCTGGCTTGCTCAGCCAATGCCTGAAGAATAGATTGGCGAATCCACCAAACGGCATATGATATAAACTTAAAACCACGGGTTTCATCAAATCGCTGGGCTGCTTTTATTAAGCCAAGGTTACCCTCATTGATTAAATCTGGCAGGCTTAAACCCTGGTTTTGGTATTGTTTAGATACTGAGACCACAAATCTAAGGTTAGCGCTAATCAGTGTTTCCAATGCGACTTGGTCTCCTTCTTTAATTCTTTTGGCAAGTTTAACCTCCTCTTCGGCTGTTATTAATTTTACCTTTCCTATTTCATGAAGATATTTATCTAACGATGGAGTCTCTCTGTTTGTAACCTGTTTAGTTATCTTAAGTTGTCGCATAGGTTCGAGCTTAGTGTGTTGTGTTAATACATCTACGGTAAATATAACAAAAAAAGTATGTTATGGTTTTCGATATTGAATAAATGTTACAGCGATTACATGAAAGCGGTAAATATTTTGGTAAAGGAAAATTATCAAAATTATTTTGCGATTTGGTTCATATTGATTATGTTTGCATCAAATCTTCTAGGCATCTTTCTTTGTATATAGAATCAGTTGGCCTTTCAGAACACAAAAAATCAAGTAAAAATAATATAATTATATTGAACGTCAGTTCATTTCATTTAAAAAATTCCCCCAAAAGAATTTATTGGTAAAACATTATGTACGATATTCTTGAATTGAATAAAAAGCTCCTTACTGAATTGAAGGAAATTGCCAAGGGGCTAAAAATCAAACGCGTAGATTCTTTCAAAAAACAAGACTTAATTTATAAGATCCTTGACGAACAGGCTATTGTAGCCTCGGAAAAGAAGACTACGGAAAAACCTTCAGAAAAAAAACCTGTAAAAAGAGCACGTACTCCAAAGGTTCAAAAAGCGGCATCTTCTGCCAAAGCGGAATTGGAAAATGTGACCAAACCGGAAGCGAAAATAAAGAAACCTGTTAATAAAACAGACGTTCCTCCTGTAAAGAAAGAATCACAGACGGAAAAGAAACCACAAGAAAACAAGCCTGTCGACAAAAAAGTGGAAGAGGTTAAAGCCGAACAAAAGACAGCTGCTCAACCTCATAAGCAAGAAGAAGGTAGAGAGAAAAGCAAGGACACACAGGATAACCGTCGACCGCATCGCCAGAATGACGATGGTGGGCGTCGTCGTCAATTTGACAACCGCGACCAGAGAGGCGGAAAAGAAAATAACGGTTACCGCCGTCAGGACAAACAGGACAAATCTTTCGATTTTGATGGGATTATCTCCGCTTCGGGTGTTTTGGAGATCATGCAAGATGGTTATGGATTCCTCAGATCGTCTGATTACAACTACCTTAACTCCCCTGATGATATTTATGTATCCCAGTCCCAAATAAAATTATTTGGTTTAAAAACCGGAGATACCGTTTTAGGGACCATACGCCCTCCAAAAGAAGGCGAAAAATATTTCCCGCTTATCAAAGTTGAAGAGATTAACGGCAGGTCTCCGGAGATAGTGCGCGACCGTGTTCCTTTTGATCACTTGACGCCCATATTCCCAGACGAGAAATTCAAATTAACAGGAAGTGGCAAAGAGAGCTTATCAACTCGTGTGGTAGATATGTTTGCCCCAATCGGTAAGGGACAACGCGGATTAATCGTTGCACAACCCAAAACCGGTAAAACCGTATTGTTAAAAGAGGTTGCCAACGCAATTGCGGCTAACCACCCGGAAGTATATATGATTATCCTATTGGTGGACGAACGTCCGGAAGAGGTTACCGATATGGCACGAAGTGTAAATGCCGAGGTTATTTCATCTACCTTTGACGAACCGGCAGAACGTCACGTTAAAGTGGCCAATATTGTACTGGAAAAAGCCAAAAGGATGGTTGAGTGCGGACACGACGTTGTAGTACTGTTAGACTCTATCACTCGTTTAGCGCGTGCTTACAACACGGTTTCTCCAGCCTCAGGTAAAGTTCTTTCCGGTGGTGTGGATGCCAATGCACTTCACAAACCAAAACGTTTTTTTGGTGCTGCCCGTAATATCGAGGGTGGAGGTTCATTAACTATTTTAGCAACGGCCTTAACCGAGACTGGTTCTAAAATGGACGAAGTTATCTTTGAAGAATTTAAAGGTACCGGCAACATGGAACTCCAGCTGGACAGAAAACTTTCGAACAAGCGTATCTACCCTGCTGTGGATGTTACTTTGTCAAGTACGCGTCGTGAGGACTTGCTGATAGAAAAAGAGAGTATGAATCGTCTTTGGATTTTACGTAATTACTTATCTGACATGACTCCTATTGAGGCGATGAATTTCCTACAGGACAGGTTGAGAAAAACCAGAAACAACGAAGAATTCCTGATTTCAATGAATGACGGATAACAATGTTGCTTGCACAAAAATATTCGAAGGCTGCTCTGTAATTTTCAGAGTAGCCTTTTTTGGTATTTTTTTTGATATGATATTGAGCCATTGCCAAAAAATACTTTTATCTGTAGATATTCGTTTTACATTAATAAACTATTTATATTTTTACCGGAAATAAAAATACCTCATATTCATGAATCCTATATTATTAATACAAAACGCAACCGAAGAAACGGCAGAACTAGCAGCCGAGGTTGCGGAAAACCAAATGAACTATATCGACATGGCTGTTAAAGGTGGATGGATCATGGTTCCACTAGTGTTTCTTTCATTTGTAGCCGTGTACATTTTCTTTGAAAGATATTTCGCCATAAAAAAAGCAGCGTCGGAAGATTTGAGCTTTATGAATAAAATCAAAGAGTATATTCTTGACGGAAAATTTGACTCGGCATACTCTCTATGCGAACAGGTAGATAATCCCGTTAGCCGTATGATTGAAAAAGGGATCAGTAGAATCGGGCGTCCGTTACAGGATGTGAATACGGCCATTGAAAACGTGGGCAACCTCGAAATAAGCCGATTGGAAAAAGGACTGCCTACCTTGGCTACCGTTGCAGGTGGTGCCCCAATGATTGGTTTTCTTGGAACCGTAATTGGTATGATTAAGGCCTTTTTTGATATGGCTAACGCAGGTAACAACATCGACGTAAGTTTGCTTTCATCGGGTATTTACACGGCCATGGTAACCACGGTAACCGGTTTGGTAGTTGGTATCATTGCCTATTTTGCCTATAACTTTTTGGTGGCACGGGTTGAAAAAGTGGTATTTAAACTGGAAGCAAGAACTATGGAGTTTATGGATTTGTTGAACGAACCCGCAGCATAACAAATAGTCAATGGTAAACGATGCGCAGTCTGTGCACTGGTGACAAATGACTATTGACCAACAAACGAAATAAAATGGCTTTAAAAAGAAGGACGAAAATAAGTGCCAGTTTCAGTATGTCGAGCATGACCGACATCGTGTTTTTGTTGCTTATATTCTTTATGATAACTTCCACCATGGTGCATCCCAATGCCATTAAGCTTTTAATACCCAAACAAGCTACAAAAAAAGTGGTTATTGACAAGTTTATTAACGCACGGGTTTCATCATCGGGTAGTTTTTATGTGGGCAATAAAAAGGTGTCGGAAGCTACGTTGGAAAGCGAACTGCTTAAAACATTTAATAGCACCGACAAAACTTTTATTAAGTTGAGAACAGATAAAAATGCACCTACCGGAGATGTGGCCAAAGTGTTGGACATAGCCGAATCGCACCAAATAAAAGTAGTGTTGGATATTAGATAGAACCTCGGGCAGTGCAGCGTTAACAGTCATCAAGCCACCTTAAGCTGGTAGGAGCCGCGAGATGCAACATGGACTATTGACCATTGACTAACGACCAATAAAACAACCATTGACTAATAAACTGTTAAAAAATGGGTTTAAAAAGAAGAAGTAAAGTAGATTCCGGATTTAGCATGTCGAGCATGACCGACATTGTGTTTTTGCTCCTGATATTCTTTATGATTACCTCTACCATGGTTACTCCGCCTGCCAATAAAGATTTGGTTTTACCTAAAAGTGACCATCAGGTATCTGCCAAGCCCAACACAACTATATCGGTAACAAAAGATTTAAGGTATTTTATTGCGGGTGATGAGATCTCTTTTTGGAAAATGGAACAGCGTTTGAAGGAAATTATGACGGCTGAACCTGAAACCTACATCGCGTTGCATGTAGATGAATCGGTTCCGTTTTCTGTGGTCGGCAAAATCAGGGATATTGCTGTCAGAAATAAATATAAACTTATTCTGGCCACTCAATCGAGATAGTACAAGGTTTATCAAAGTTAAAAAACGATGGAAAAAAAATATAACCGACAAGGCGTAGTAGGATCCGTGATTTTTCATGTACTGATTCTTTTGTTGTTGATTTTCTTTGGATTGACCACCCTTCCTCAGGAGGAAGAAGGCATTTTAGTAAACCTGGGCAATGTTGAAACAGGCCTGGGCCAGATTGAACCGCCTAAATCTTCCCCAAAACCAACCCCTGTGGAACCCAAAACCACGCCTCCACCGCCAACACCGAAGGAGCAATCCACCCCCAAAGCCGAAGAATCGGTTAAAACGCAAGACTTTGATGAAGCCCCTGAAATAAAAAGTGCCGAACAGCTAAAAAAAGAGAAAGAAGAAAAAATTAAAAAGCAACAGGAGGAAGAGGCCAGAAAAAAACAACAGGAAGAAGAGCGAAAATTAAAGGAAGAAGCAGACCGGATTGCCAAAGCTGAAGCCGAAGCAAAAAGACAAGCCGAGCTGGAAAGGCAACGTAAACTTGAAGCAGAAAGAAAAAAGCAAGAAGAAGAAAAAAGGATTGCTAATCAGACCAGAAACACGGTGGGTAGTGCATTTGGCAAATCCAACAGCAATAGTTCTTCGGAGGGTGATGCCGGCGGATCGGGTAACCAAGGATATGTTACAGGCGATCCCAACAGCAAAAACCGTTCGGGGAGCGGATTAGGAAATTCAGGCTCCGGTTTTTCGCTTACCGGGCGTTCGCTGGTTGGCTCATTACCACAACCTAACTATGGAATTCAGGAAGAAGGAATCATTGTAGTTCAGGTTACAGTAAACAAATATGGCCAAGTGGTAAGCGCCGAATATCAGCTAAAAGGATCTACAACACAGAATTCCACCCTAAAAAAGGCGGCCATAGATGCTGCTAAGAAAGCGAAATTTAATGCCGATCCGAACGCTGCCGCATTTCAAAAAGGAACCATCACCTATCATTTTGAACTCAATTAGATGTCAATTTTAATTTAAAGGACACCAACGGCTTTTTATCGCGGTAAATGGTTAAATAATCATACTTTTTTCCCGTCACGGGAACTTGCAGTATTAATTCATTACTCTTTTCGGATACATCTATAGGCATAGCTTTTTTGTCATCTTCAAAGGCATAACTGTAAGCAGATGTATTGTTTTTACTTTTGGTTCGCTGCCCAAACACTACCTTCACCGTATTGCCATCCGTTGCAGCAATTACTCCAATGGAAGGTTTTTTCAAAAAAATATCGGAATTAATATACAAAGGATAAAACAAGGGCAGGAGCGCAAATTCTTCTTTTAACCTATCGCACAACAACCAGTTCCTGTTTTTAGGGTAATGGTTGAGAAAAAAGTATTCCGGATCGGTCATAAAGAAAGTTTCATTATAGTACTTAATAAATTTCTTTTGTTTTTCATCCACCATACCCGCTCCCAAGGTAACATCCACCAAATACCATTTCTTATTTATCTTAACAACATTCCATACATGATTGGCTCTACCCGCTTTGCGACCGATATGCTTTAATTCTCTTTTGTAGCTGCCTTCAACAGTTTCACATTCAAGCCCTGCGTTATTACACAGTTTTTTAAACAAAAAAGCAAAACCCTTGGCAATCGCTCTTTTTTGTCTAAAAGCCTCCTCTGCTATTCCTCTATTTACTTTTTGTATTTTCCGCATTTTTTCATCCTGCGTTTTATACCTAAAGCGATAGGTAAGTTTTTTCTTTTTGGCATAATAAACTTTCGAGTCAAATTCCACATGTTTGGCAATCCAGTAAAAAATGGCACCTGCTTTATCCTCATCGCTCTGAAACTTAAGGCCAATAATTGAAGCCATATTGCCAGTGCTGGGAAATTTATCGGGCAGTGAATCTACGCTCTGTTTTACATCAAACTTTATTTGAGCAAAGGATGTGCGGCAAAACAGCACAAAAATAAGTAATAACAATAATGTATATCGTACCATGAACAATGCCTAATATGCTAGTAACAACGCAAAAATAGTAATTCACGGATAACTTTAATAACAATTATATCCGTGACTGCGGAATTTCTTTTAAACAATAATATTTTCTACACAATTTATATTTTAAGCTGTCCATAGCTCCATCGGTCAGCGAACTAAGCAATTTATTCTTACAAAGATAAATTCTATTTATTCGAACCCATTCTAATTCTTGCCTTAAAAAAGTTTACGTTAGCCGCCCCTTTTATAAAGTCTTCCATATCTTTTCCCCACAATCCATAATCCTCTGCCCTATCCTTTTTTCGCAAATATCTTCTGGCATCTTTGCCTATTTGCCTCCTCATCTCAGCTGTAATTTCAATTGTTGGGCTAAGGCCAATAGAATCATTATTAATAGCCAAATCTTCATTCTCTTTTTCGTCGAGCAAAGAATAATAAACCAATAACTTTTCGATGTTTTGTTGATAATCGGCTATACTTAGTGAATCTAATTGGGACACATATACTTCTCCCGAAATTTTAGATACAGACAAAGTCACCTTATCTGCATCACCAAAAATAACTCCTTGGAGGTAACTTGAATCGGGAATTTCAGGAAAAAGATAGAATAATCGTTTTTCGGTTTGATCGATAGTATCTCCTGCAATTGGATGAAGTTGCATAAGCTGTTGCGAATGTGTAACTAACCCAATTAAAAAAATAGGCAAGAATAAGGCTGGCTTTTTCATGGTTAACGATAGGTTGGTTATACCATGCTAATATAAGAATTAATTTGAACGATTAACCTATATCCCCAACACGCCAAACACCTCTTTCCACGAATCACGATGTAACAGGGTATAAAAGAAAAAAGCCCCCAACCATCCATGAAAAATACCCATTACAATCAGGTTCCTGTTTTTAAGATAAAGAGTGGTATAAATCAATGCCAGAAAAAACGTAGCAATAACCAATAAAACAGATGGCAAATGTACGACGGAAAATGTAAGTGCAGTAACAAGAATGATCACCCAATCGGGTATGTTATAATCACCTATTTGTTTAAGATTTCTGGCAAAAATACCGATCATCACAAATTGTTGAATAATTCCCCAAATAGGATACAACAATAAAATCGGGAAAATATGCCAACTCAGCACACTTGTTCCCAGATAAGTGCCCGCAACAATAAATATAACCACAACCATCACGGCAAACGGCAAAAACTCCAAAAAGCTTTTTTTGAACCTTTTTCCGGTGAGCCCCCAATACGACAAAACGTTACGATTTTGGAAAGACCTGAAAGCTATATAACCCACCCAGAAAGCACAGGCGACGGTCATGTAGGCCAGTCGCACTTCTAACCAGTCCATAAATATATACTTTCCGATTCCGGTAAAAACAACAGCCATCATCTCAAAAAGGCATCTTTGGTCCGAAAGTTTCATAGTTCAGTATGATTTTTCGATATACTATTGGAATATTCAACAATATAAAAACTACATGATAGGTGCAAGCAGTTCGTAAAATAAATATAAGGTCTCTGCTCCTGTTTACAACCACCTTGATTGAACAGTACGTGTAGCTTCTTGAGCAATTTCGGTATAATCGTTGAACCAAATATTAAATTTCCCAAAAGTAGTTTGTTCATTCGCCTCAAAATAAGCACCACCACCTGCTTTTAATATTCTATTCTCGTCATCACAAAGCTTTCCTATTTTCCACAAATCCTGAAAAAATTCTGCCTGTGCTTCCTTATTCATTTCAGTCCACAAACGCTTGTCTCTTAGTTTTATTTCCTTCTCCCAATTGTAGGCATCATCAGCAAACCATTGTGCCATTACTGCATCACTTGCATAGCGACATCCAGTTTGCTGATATTGCCAAACATGGGTTGATTCGTGCACCAGCAAATCAATAAAAAAGGAATTTGTTTTTAAATAGATAGTATTACCCAAAGTAAAAGCTCTTGGACTTACACCAAAAACTCCCGAGTGACCTGTAATTACCCTTAGTGTATACAGGCTCATGGAGTGTTTAAAAATTTTCCTTAACTCCATCTTCTCCACTTTGCTTAAAGGACGCTCAAAATCCTGAATATAAAATACGGTTTGTACGATGGCAATAACTTTCCCCAACACAATTATTACCAGTCCTAAAACGGGGGAAATAATATCCAAAAAGCCATTTGCAAATAACGGCCAGTGAAAAGTAAAAATACCTGCGAGTATCCTAATCACACCTGCTAAAATACCGCCTATTATACCAAAGGGAATTTTAACAAGAACAGCAAGCAAGGACATCAAACCTTTAACTATACTTCCCAACCACAACAAAGGAAAAAGAAAACCTATGATATCGCTAATCCATTTCATGGCATCAAAGAAAGCGCATCCCGGAAACTCAAAAACATAACTGATAAAGTCACCTATATCATTGATTAAGCTTTCTGTGGCATACGCTATTTTTTTTATGGCTGTTATAAATCCCATACCTATCATCTTTTATTAACAAATATCTGCTACGATCAGCATATCCTTGTTTTATATACAGATTGGCAGCAGGGTGGTTATATGTTTCAACTTCCAGAAGAATGGCACCAAGACCTTACCCCTTTGCCCTTTGTTTGATAAACCGCATAGCTTGCGTACCTACTCCTATATACCTAAAGTCTTCTTTAATGATAATCTCATCAATAAAAGCGTCACGCCCGCTAAAGCCAAAACTAAAACCAAAAGTTAAGGCTATGTATCCAATTATACAATCCTTTAACTTAATAATATAGCAAGGTCCCGGCTTTTTATCCCAATAAACTGATCCAGTGCTGCCTGCGTATTTTCTCTATTAAAAGTATAATCGTACATCCTATAAAAATTTTGCATCATTTCTAGAATTTGAGCAAAGTCCTTCCGCGTAGTTTTAACAAAATCCGGTTGTAAACTTCCTTCCCGATCCATGTTCTTCTTCCAATTTTTCCCGGCTTATCGCGCCTTTACCAAGCACTTCGGTAAAATCCAAAAAACGATTTGAATTTAGCTAGTTCAAGTTAGGATTCTGCATTCTCGAATGTATAATTTCCTCCATAATTTTGTTAATTGACTGAGTTGCTCCTTTTAGCAAATACACCGTTGTTCCTTTTTCACGGGCATAGGTATTAGTTATTTCACCAACCAGGGTAACTTCCTTAAAATATGGCCGTTCAAATTCCCTTTGTGTATCGGTATCTCTGGAATCTTTGACCAATATTACATTATTAATCACCATTTCCTCCAAAGGGTACCAATAGATATAGTCTGCGTTCATCGATACCGCATCCGTACAAATTTGCTTCGAATAATAATTGATAGCGCCTGCCTGACCATAGTTATCGCAATGTATCAGGGTATTTTCTTTGTCAGGAATTTGCATTAAAGCAGAATCTACCATATTTGCCAGTTCCTTCCAACCTAACATGTCCGCAAAATCCTGCGGTAAATCATGATCTTTTCCGTCTTCCCAACGCAGTAAACCTATTTTTTGAAAAAGTTCCTTTTTTTCAACAATTTGTTCTGGCGAAAGCACGGGCAGTACTATTTGAAACAACGCCAAAAACGACAACACAGGAATCATTATTAGCGGAAATCTTAGATAACGCAACCTACCTTTTGAGAACAGTTGCTCCGCATAAACCGAACCAAAAGCCAGCAGTACAGGGTATAAACCGATGGCATAATAACCCTTCGCCTTAAAAAAAACATAGAGGAATAAGGTAAAAAAATAACTCCAAAAAAATAATTTAAACTTCCTGAAAGGTTTGTATGTAAAAAAGGCGGCTAAGGCCAGTATAATAACAAACCAGGATCCCATAAAAAATTTGAGCTGTTCTATTATAAAATCTAATCTGCGAACATTTACCAATTGAGTTTCTGCCAAAGTGTTTAAATGCCTGATTACCGGGAAGCCGTTTTCATACTGCCAAATTAAATTAGGAGATACCAAAATAAGTCCTGCGATGAATGAAAAATACAACTGTTTATTGGCAAAAACTTTCCGGTGATTGGTAAGTAATATGGCCGGCAACAATCCCAACAGCAAAAAAACAATATTATACTTATTTAAAAAACCAACCGCAAAAGTTACAGCCGCTATCCATATCCACTTATTGCTTTCGGTATTAATATATTTGATAACGAAATAGAATATGAGCGTCCACAACAGAAACTCCAATGAATTGGGCTGATAAAGTGTATTTACCCTAACTAATACTGAAAAAATCACAGATACAGAAGCCAGGATTAACGCAAAAATCCCACCTTTTAGTTGTTCAACAATTTTCCAAACCACAACCATTGTTAGCACGCCAAACAAGGCAGGAAAAAACTTTACTGAAAAAGCGGAGTTCCCGAATTGAATAATCAGAAATGATATCCAAGCCGTAACAGGAGGAACTGAAGTATAGCCCCAGGCCAGGTGTTTACCCAAATCCAGATGTAAATATTCATCCCGATGCAATTCATATCCCGAATCTATCGCCAAAATCTGGATGGCAAATTTCAGTATAATTAAACAGCCAAGTATTGTATTTTTTTGTGCCATTAAATTCTTTTGAAGTATGAATAGTTAATATCCTGCCAATGCCAATACTTAAACTATCTATACATTGAAGAGGACGTTCCTGAATAATACCGGCCGGCAAATGTTTACATCCTGCTTTGAGGGGATATCACGTGCTAATTTGACTTCGTCGATTTTCAATTCATAGTCAAAGTGGTATATAAGTTACAAACTTTTATACAATTGCATAAGCGATTTTAATCTTTAAACCCGCAATATGCATTAGAAAATCTATTACACATTGAAATTGTTTCAAAACAAGACACTCCGCTGCTTCACTTCAACTCACCATAACGATGCTCCCGAAAGTAATCGGGACAAGTGATGCCTCGTTTCAGTAAAGCCTTGTTTTATTGCACTTTCAATGTTCACGACGAAGTTCTAATGCATCATCCGGGTTAAAAAAAGGCTTGTTTGTTAATGTATAAAAAAAGGGCGCTCCAACTGGAACGCCCTTGATAAATATGATTGTTTCAGTAATTTGCTTACTTTACAACTTCGTAGTTTAACTCAGCAAAACGCTTGTAAGTACTGTAACGCCATTTAGCATTTTCTTCAGCGGCAGCAAACAGCTCAACTGCTTCTTTAGGGAATGCTTTTAATAAGGCTGTGTAACGAACTTCCCCTTTCAAGAACTGCTGGAACAGATCCCATTGTGGCTCTTTCGAGTCTAATACAAACGGATTCTTTCCTTCGTTCTCCAACATTGGGTTGTAACGATACAGGTGCCAGTACCCACATTCAACTGCTTTCTTAGATTCATTTTGCGAAGCTCCCATACCCGCGCGCAAACCGTGGTTGATACATGGAGAATAAGCAATAATCAATGATGGTCCGGGGTAAGCTTCAGCTTCCTTAAGTGCTTTGAAATACTGCGCCTGGTTAGAACCCATGGCTACCTGAGCAACATAAACATAACCATAGGTAGTAGCCATTAAACCAAGATCTTTTTTACGAATTTTTTTACCCGAAGCAGCAAACTTAGCAACTGCACCAACAGGAGTTGACTTAGAAGCCTGACCGCCTGTGTTAGAATAAACCTCGGTATCCATGACTAATATGTTCACATCCTGACCGGAAGCCAAAACGTGATCAACACCACCGTAACCGATATCATAAGCCCATCCGTCACCTCCAAAGATCCAAACCGATTTTTTAACCAGGTAATCTTTCAACGCAAGTATTTCTTTGGCCACAGGAGCAGACTCACCTTCCAAAGCAGCAACCACAGCTTTAGATACAGCATTGGTTTTATCCCCATCTTCTTTAGCTTCAATCCAAGCCTCAAAAGCGGCTTTGGTATCAGCTTTTACGGCCGTAAGGTTTTCAGTCATCAATCGCGCAATACGGTCACGCAATTTGTTAACTCCCGTAGCCATACCTAAACCATACTCGGCATTATCTTCGAATAAAGAGTTAGCCCAAGCCGGACCTTTACCTTCCGAGTTCTTACAGTAAGGAGTTGCAGGGGCAGAACCTCCGTAAATAGAAGAACAACCGGTAGCATTCGCCACCATCATTCTATCGCCATATAACTGAGTTATTAGTTTAATGTATGGCGTTTCACCGCAACCGGCACACGCACCGGAAAACTCAAATAATGGTTGAGCAAACTGCGAAGCTTTAACATTTTGCGTTTTAGGCATAATGCTATCTTTAACAGCTACTTTCTCAGCCATGTAGCCCCAACGCTCAACTTCTGCCCGCTGTGTATCAAGAGGCTTCATTACAAGAGCCTTAGTTTTGGAAGGACAGACATCCGCACAGTTTCCACAACCAGTACAGTCAAGAGCAGATACCTGTATACGATATTGTAATCCGTCAAATCCTTTACCGTTGGCTTTTTTAGCGTTCGTTCCTTCCGGAGCATTCGCTAATTCTTCCTCGTTCAACAGGAATGGACGAATGGCAGCGTGAGGACAAACATAAGAACACTGGTTACACTGAATACAGTTGTCTACCTGCCATTCAGGAATATTTACGGCGATACCGCGCTTTTCGTAGGCAGTTGTACCTGCGGGGAAAGTACCGTCTTCGTAACCATTAAATGCTGAAACAGGAAGGTCATCACCTTTTTGTGCGTTAACCGGGAATACGATATCCTTGATAAAGTCTGGCACATCAGTTCTGAACTCAAGCCCTTTGGGCTCTAGAGATGCCCATTCGGCAGGAACTTCAACTTTAGTTACGGCTCCACCTTTTTCTACCGCCTTGTAGTTCATGTTAACGATGTCTTCACCTTTCTTACCGAAAGACTTAACAATCGCTTCTTTCATCTTTTCAACAGCAAAATCGTAAGGAATTACCTCGGCGATTTTAAAGAATGCAGACTGCATGATGGTGTTGGTACGATTACCTAAACCAATTTCTTCAGCAATAGCTGTTGCGTTAATGATATAGAAGTTTATTTCGTGAGCCGCAAGATATTGCTTAACGCCTTGTGGTAAACGATTTTTAGTTTCCTCAACATCCCAGTGAGAGTTCATTAGGAAAGTGCCTCCCTTTTTCAAACCAGATAGCATATCGTACTGCGTAAGGTATGCAGGAACGTGACAGGCTACAAAGTCAGGTGTGTTCACCAAATAAGGTGCACGTATTGGCGTATCACCAAAACGAAGGTGAGAAATAGTTATACCTCCCGATTTTTTAGAATCATAGGCGAAATAGGCTTGCGCATATTTATCGGTATTGTTACCAATAATTTTAATGGAGTTTTTGTTGGCACCTACCGTACCATCAGACCCTAAACCATAAAATTTACCTTCGAAAGTTCCATTCTGGGCAAAAGAAATTTCTTCTTTCATTGGAAGTGACTTGAAAGTAACATCATCCACAATACCTACAGTAAATTGATTTTTAGACTCAGCAGCAGCTAAGTTTTCATATACCGAGATCATTTGTGTTGGTGTAGTATCTTTAGAAGAAAGTCCATAACGTCCACCGATAATCTTAGGTGCATTGGCAACACCATTGTAAACCTCTACAATATCAAGATATAAAGGATCTCCGTTAGCTCCCGGCTCTTTAGTTCTGTCAAGCACACATAAGTTCTTACAAGTAGCAGGAACGGCTTTCAGGAAGTAATCAGCTGAGAATGGACGATATAAATGAACAGATATTAAACCTACTTTTTTACCTTCAGCGCTCAGGTAATCAATAGTTTCTTTAATAGTATCGGTAACAGAACCCATTGCAATTATTACATCAGTTGCATCTTCTGCACCATAGTAAGTAAATGGAGCATATTTACGACCTGTAATCTTGCTAATCTCGTCCATATACTTAGCTACCATATCAGGAATTGCATCGTAATATTTATTGGAAGCCTCACGAGTCTGGAAGTAAATATCCGGGTTTTGGGCAGTACCGCGGGTAACCGGATGCTCTGGATTAAGCGCATTGTCGCGGAAAGCCTGAAGTTTTTCCTGATCAATTAATCCTTTAAGGTCTTCTTGATCCATGCACTCAATCTTTTGAATCTCGTGAGAAGTACGGAATCCATCAAAGAAATGTAAGAAAGGAATTTTTGATTCAATAGACGCAAGGTGAGCAATTCCGGCCAGGTCCATTACCTCTTGAACACTACCGGTAGCTAACATAGCAAAACCAGTCTGACGCGCAGACATCACATCACTGTGGTCGCCAAAAATAGATAGCGCCTGAGCGGCTAATGAACGAGCACTTACGTGGAAAACTCCCGGCAACAACTCACCGGCAATTTTGTACATGTTAGGAATCATCAAAAGTAACCCCTGCGATGCAGTAAAGGTTGAAGTCAACGCACCTGCTTGTAACGAACCATGAACGGCACCGGCAGCACCGGCTTCTGACTGCATTTCCTCTACTTTTACAGTCTCACCAAAAATGTTTTTTCTTCCACCGGCAGCCCATTCGTCGATGTACTCCGCCATAGTTGAAGAAGGCGTTATTGGATAGATTGCAGCTACCTCGCTAAACATATAAGCGATATGTGAAGCGGCATAATTACCATCACAGGTAATAAACTTCTTTTCTTTAGCCATTTGTTTAATATTTAAGTTTTAACTACTATTATTTAGAATTATTCTAATTTACTGAATGTCAGACAATAAAAATACAACAATATGTCGATTACATCTACATTTTTAATATAAAAATCCGAAAAGCCATAAAGGAATGTTCCCCTGGCTTCCTATCTCCACCATATCTCGTGCTTGCAATATCCCCGGTTTAGCTTTATCACTGCCTCCGTTGCCACAAATTACAAATTGATGCTTGTCGTCAACCTTAAAATCAGCCTCTTTAGAGTAGGTTAATTCGTGACTACATCCCACCTGATTGTAAAAGAATGTTTTATGTAAAATATCTTTTGCCGGTTCCGCCCTGCGTATCGAATATACCAGGTTAGGATTGTGCAAATAAATCATAGATGGTTTCTTTTGCATATCCTCAGGTCCATCATACAACAGTTTTACCAAACGCGCCTGGCGCAAATAATAAAGGTAGTTCATTACAGTGGCTCTGGAAGTATTGATATGTGCGCTTAGCTTACTCACATTAGGTTGAAAAGGAGCTTCACCCCCAATTTTATATAATAACTTCCTTAACCGCGGCAAATATTTCAGTTCAATCTGACGAAGAAAACTAATGTCAATCTCCAATATTAGGTTGAGACTTTTCATCAGATTCTCTGCATAATGTGTATTATCCAAAAAAAACGGATAGTAACCGTGTTTCAGATAATCGCCAAAGTAAGCCAATGGTCTAATCCGGGTAACTATATCCCTGGCTAACTCCTCATGCCTTTCCAAAATTTCCGAAAGAGAATATGACTCAAAGGAGACGCCCGTTTTAAGTTCCAGGAATTCTCTGAACGAAAACCCTTCCAGTTTATAGGAATGAACTATTTCTTTTAGGTGTGGGTTTTCTTCGCGCAACCTCATCACGGTAGAACCCGAAAACACAATCTGCAAATCCGTAAAATTGTCGTAACAGTATTTCAGTTCTTCCGACCAACCCGGATATTTATATACCTGATCCAGCACCAGTGTTTTGCCCCCTGTTTTTCGGAACTGATCGGCAAATGACACAATGGTGTTTTCGCTAAAGTAGAGATTATTCAAGTTTACATACAGGCATGCTCTATCCGTTCCATAGGTACGCTTGGCAAAATCCAGCAGAAAGTCGGTTTTACCAACTCCCCTGGTTCCCTTAATTCCGATTAAACGATGGTTCCAATCAATTTCGTCCATTAACTTACGTCGCAAAGGCACTTGTAAGTTTTCAATCAGATATTTATGTGTTTCAAAAAATGACTGCACGCTGTCTTTTTGTAATTTTAACATGACAAATGTAATATTCGCAGCCATAAAATTGCAATCTCTACATTACATTTTTACCCCCAAGATGTAATTTATACTTATTAAAAATAAGACTTTTTTACCACGTTGACTTTATAAATGGAGAAAGTAGCGATGCGTTGTAAGAGGTAAAAGATGAGTAAAAAGCACGGTGCGGTGAGTAAAAAGCGAAGACATAAGAAGGGAGAAGAGAGCAAAAAACACAAGGTGAGAAACAGCGTATGGAAAATACAGCACCCCCACCTTCCTTACCACGCAATTGTTCTTCACCCGGCCCAAGGCCATGGGAAGAGCCCTGACAACACTTATACTATAGATCACTGACATTTGACCGGTAACCGATGACCATCGATTGAAGACTGCCGACCATTGACTGATGACTGTTGACTGATGACTACCCTTCCAGCCAGTTCTTAAACTCCTTAATCCTCTCACGCGAAACCAGCATATCATCTTCCCGGTAAGCTTGTATTTTAACCTTTATACGAGCGGGTCCAAGTGATACCACATCCTCAAGCGAGGCTAATGAAATAATATGCTTTCTGTTGATTCTAAAAAAAATTGCAGGGTCAAGCATATCCACTAGCCTATCCAGTGCATAATCTACCAGGTAGTTTTTACCCATTTTAGTCAGGAGGTAAGTCGCTTTTTCGAAGCTGTAAAAGCAGGCTATTTCGGCGGTGTTAACGGGGCGAATATGCGCACCAACCTTCACAACAAATCGATCTTTATATTCGGGGGTTTTATTCTGGATGGCTTCCAGCAGTTTTGAAATATCCGGCATCGAAGGTTTCACCTCTTCTTTTTGGGCGAAGCTCCTGTATTTGCTCAACGCATCGCACAATGCGTTTTTGGTCAGTGGTTTCAGTAAATAATCAACACTGTTTACCTTAAAAGCCTGGAGAGCGTATTGGTCATAAGCAGTGGTAAATATGATAAACGAGGCAACCGTCACCCTGTTAAATATTTCGAAACAAATACCATCGCCCAAATGCACATCCATAAATATTAAAGGGGGATGCATGTTTGACTTCAACCATTCTTCTGCGCTTGAAACACTGTCCAACACATCCACCACTTCAATTTCCGAATCACATTCTTTCATCAAAACCGAGAGATGTGTGGCTGCCAATGGCTCATCTTCTATAATTAAAACTTTCATCATTCAGGCAACGTTTTCTTCCATACGTAACAAAGGTACTTTAACGGTAAAGTGCGAATCCGTATTTTCAACTACAAAATTACGATCCGTTAAAAACTTATATCTTTCGCCCAGATTTTTCAGTCCCAACTTTTCTCCGTCAACAGGATTTAAATAGGGTTTCAAGTTGTTTTCCACCACTAAATAATCATCCTGTAAAAATAATCTGATTTTTAATTTATTCTCCTTACTGACCTGATTATGCTTGATGGCGTTTTCTACCAACATTTGCAAAGTCATCGGGATAAGTTGAAAATCATCTAAATTATCTATTTGTGTTTCGACAATAATATTATCGCCAAAACGTTCCTTTTGTAGGTTAATATATTGGTTTACAAATTGCATTTCTTCTTTCACCGAAACTATTTCCTTACCTCTAAATCCCAGGAGATCCCTATAAAAACCGGATAGTTTGTCCACAAACACCCCTGCCCTTTCTGCATCTAACTTAATCAAGGAACTTAATACATTTAAGCTGTTGAACAAGAAATGCGGATTAACCTGATTTCTCAACACCTTATATTGCAACGATATAGCTTCTTGTTTAAGTTTTTCTTTCGCCAACAGCGATTCCTGCCATTCAAAAAAGAATGCCCTGGCATAAAAAAACTGAGTGATAAAATACAGAACCGCATACTCCAAAAGCAATATTTTTTTCCCAAATGGCCAAAACTCATCCCAGCTTAAATCCATTAAAAAGCCATACCAAAACCAATTGGTAAAAAGTATTACTATGGATGAATACGCCGTGGTTACCAAAAATGCGATAAAAAAACTGCTGACAGGGCGTTTGATCCAGGAAAGCCATCGCTTATCTACCAAACAAAAAACAAAACCGTTGGCAAAAAGACCATATCCGATCATCAAGGAATAACCCGCATTATAAAGGAAATTTTTAAAACTGGAAGGCAGACGTCCGCCCAACACAAGTGCCGACACTGTTCCGATCAGGATACAGATTCCACCAATGATTAAGAACTTTTTGAGGTTCCATCTATTCTGTTTTTTATTCAACTTTCCCATTCCTTTTTACTTTTGCTTATTCCATCCATATTTTAAAAACTTTTCCAAAGTTTAAAACTTTGGGAAAGGCAAGTTTTCGAATACCCTACTCCTCTTTGCACTGTTCCAACATTTTATGATTGTGCCATTGTCCCCACGAAGGCCACAAATCCCCCCTTGCGCTATTGTTATTAAAAAGCGTATCGGCCTTTTCAAACAGCACTTTCGCTTTTTTCTTTCCTCCACCAAACATCGCCGGCGTATGATATATATTGTTACCCCTGCAATAATACAGTCTGGGATTTTTATTGTCCAGGGCCTCTGCTTTATCCAATTCACCATTCGAAAGCATGGAATATTTCATTCCCCTGGCCGGACCTGTAATCCGCATGGAATAGAGCAAAGCCTGTAAGACGTGTATTTCCGATTCCTTAGGTTTCGATTCCAAAAGCCTGTCCATATAGCTTTGAGCCAAATCTAAATGTTTGTCAATTTCGTCTTCGTCTTTTATAAAAAAGGCGATTCGCACCAACGAATACGTAGCGTAATATAATGGCAACCAATCCTCCTTTTCTTTTTCAGCCACCCGGTAAAAAGCGGCTGAAACAGCCGTTAATTCTTGGGCCGTTTTTGATTGATACATTTTTTCAATGTTTTGCTGCATTACTTCTTCATAATTTTCCGCATTAATATCCATCTTAAATACAAAAACAAGAATGAACACTGTTAATATAACTGTTAGCTTTTTCATGATGATAATAATTTATGCCAATCGTACCTGGCTGTTATTTTAAAGTTATAAATATTCCTATAAAAGCAAACTGCTGAATGTCATTTGTTATAGGCAGGTAAACAGAAGCTCCATCTGATTTGCGGACGGGACTTTGTTGATATCCGTATACATTTTTTGATCCCAACGCATTGGACAAAGACAAGTGAATAATGGTTTGATTGCCGAAAACTTGCGTAATATGACTCAGATTCAAATTAAGTTCGTGCGTTACATCACCTGGGTGGGTGATTTTTCCGTTGGACGTATTCTCGTACCAGTTTCTTCCACTCGCTATCCAATATGTCCCTCCCAACAGACACCGAACAGCCGAGATCCAATATTTCCCCACCGCCGAGAAGTTATGGTTAGATACAAAACCTGGCTGCGCCCTAAAGTCAAAACTCTTATATTTTCTGTGTGTATCGATATAGGAGTACGAAAGCCAATATTCCAGGAATTTGATGGATTCGTTATCCCGCCAAAACAAATCCAGTCCAATCGCCTCTCCGCTCCCTGTATTGTTATAATATTCCGCATCATAGAGTTCCTGCCCATCATATTTCACCAGTTGTGAATATTTTTTGTAATAGGACTCTATCCTAAAAAAACGCTCGTCCGTGCTTCCTGTTTGATATCCCAAAATATAGTGTGTCGCTCTTTCAAAATTCAGGTCGGATGAAAATTTTAATTCATCGGGATGCGGGTTCTGATAAAAATGCCCGTAGGATGCTGATATCTGACTCCGTTTTCCTGTTGCGACGGCCATTCCAAGTCGCGGTGCCAGACTGCTGCGTTTTAACAAAGACGAATATTCGTACCTGACACCAGTTGACAAGGCCATATTTCCAGAGAGCTGCAACTGTGATTCTGCAAAAGCGCCCGATAAAAAATCCTGAAACTGAGGATTAAAATCGGATGAATCGGGATGCGCTCTGTACGTCTGAGAATAATCGGTTAATGTATTGCTCACGCCGTACCTCAGCTTGATTCCATCGCCCAATTCATGAATCAACATCGCTCGTGACTCCGAATTTGTTTCCCTGTTTCGGATATGCTGCGATGCGTATGTTATATCGGGATTGTCGATAGTTATCGAAACGCCTGCCTTAATGGATGTATTATCGTTCAAGGGCTGACGATAGGTAATATTCCCGTAATAATTGTTGTTTTTCGATTCGGTGGTATACCAAATATCATCAACTCCACCATTTGTTTTAAAACGGGTTTCCCCAACATCTGCCGTAAAATAAGCTTTCAGCATTCCATTCGTTTTGGTTTTATGCCGATAGATAATACTTGCGCTCCCCGCTTCCGTAGGCTTTTCCCAATCAAATTTGGTTTTTACCATTCCGTAATAAGCAGCCATATTGATATAACTTCCTAATATCGAAATGGAATTATTCTTCCACGTTTCGGTTATATTGGCTTCCGCTCCTAGACTCATCAACGACAGCGACAAAACATCTTCGGTAAACAAATCGTTACTTTCCAATACCAATACCGATGACAAAGCCTGGCCATATTCCGCTGAGTATCCCCCGGTATTAAACATCACACCTGAAAACAATGACGGAGAAAACCGTCCGCGGGTTGGCACATCCGGAACTTTGGAGTAATAAGGTTTTCCGGCAAGAACGCCATCAATCACTGTTTTTGTTTCATATGCCTCACCACCTCTTACCAACAATCTACCGTCGTCATTGGCCTGCTGTGTGCCGGGCAAGGTATTTAAAGCGCCTGTTATACTTCCCAACGATCCCGCGGTTGTGTAGATATCGCGCGACTTCATGACGGAAGCCTTATGTTTGTCTCCTGCCGCAATATTTCCTGCAGTTACTGTAACCGCCTCAATACTCTGCGTGCTTTCTTTCAAAAGGATGTCAATATGATGATCTCCTATCGAAATTTCTTGTTCAAATGGTTTATATCCGATAAAACTCGCAACCAATATTAATTCTCCCAGCGTTGGTGTTAGCACTTCAAAATACCCGTTTATATCACTGATACCTCCATCATAAGTATCTTTAAAAAAGATATTAACGCCTACAATAGGCTCCCCTTTTTTATTGGTTACATGGCCTATAACACGAGTTTGCGCAACCAAATGGACGGAAATAACGAATAGGATTGCAAAAAGGACTGCCTTCATGATTCAGTGTTATTTTTAATGACAGTTCAAAATTGCCAACAAACACCCGAAAGACGAAAAAGAGATGACCGAACGGTTGTTTTTTTAGGATAAGTCGTATTTGGTCATTGTCTGATTAGTCATTGGCCATGGTTTGCTCAATTCCCATTTAAAAATTAAGGATGTAAAAAGCCGTGGTTATTAAATCCACAACATGCATTAGAAATCCTGTTACGCGATTAAGCTATTTCAAAACAAAACGTTTTACTCAGTGCTTCAACTCAACAGAGCGGTGCTACACCTCGTTTCAGCAACGCCTTGTTTTATGGTATTTCAAAGGCGCATTACACACCTCTAAAGCATCACCCGGGAAACATCCAAAGCTTGCCTAAGCAAAAAAGGAAGCCATGGGTAAACAACTATTAGCTCCCGGTGCTAAAAGAAGGCCATGGTTAAACAACCATAGGCTCCCAGGCAAAAAAGGAGGCCATGGTTAAATAACCATTGGCTCCCGGGCAAAAAAGGAGGCCATGGTTAAACAACCATAGGCTCCCGGGCAAAAAAGGAGGCCATGGTTAAACAACCATTGGCTCCCGGGCAAAAAAGGAGGCCATGGTTAAACAACCATTGGCTCCCGGGCAAAAAAGGAAGCCATGGTTAAACAACCATAGGCTCCCGGGCTAAAAAGGAGGCCATGGGTAAACAACCATTGGCTCCCGGGCAAAAAAGGAGGCCATGGTTAAACAACCATTGGCTCCCGGGCAAAAAAGGAGGCCATGGGTAAACAACCATTGGCTCCCGGGCTAAAAAGGAGGCCATGGGTAAACAACCATTGGCTCCCAGGCAAAAAAGGAAGCCATGGGTAATTAACCAAGGGCGCACCCACCATGCAAAATTAAAAACTGAAATCCTCAAGTTGGTTTACTACAATATACCAATCCCAAAACTGCCCTTAGGCTATATCTAAAACGACTGCCAGCCCATATAAAACGGATTCTTCACATTACCCATCAATCACAGATCCCGGATAAACCACTGCCATAGGCTTGCTTAACCACCTCAGGGCAACGCTTGCAATCCTGCGCTCAGCTAACTCAGCCCTCTTTTAAAATTAAAGGTTGTAGAAGGCTGCAGCTGTTCCGAGGCATTGAACTTTTTAAACAACTTAACCGGTAAGTGCTTCGATGGGGCCTCGGTGCGCAAATCGAACATAAACCTAAAGAAACCTTCTTTCTTTAATGTATGGGCATATTGCATTAACGCCACCGGTGTATTAGAATAAACCGATGTCATTCCGTTGTGCACATAACGTTTAAATTCCTTATCGGTATTGTCCATAAATTCGTTTTCCGGATGGTATACCTCCACTGGCATACGGGCAAAAAACAACTCCGGGTTGGCATAAACAGGTACGATTCCATCCCTTGAAGTTCCTTTCTGCAGGTTTTCGAAGTCGTTTTCAACGGGATAAGTCACATGCTGCACGCCAAAGGTCTTTATTCCCCTTATGGCAGCATCATTGTATACATATACTCTTTCGTTGGTAATTACCTTACAACCTTTGGGCAGCATGTCCAATTGCGAAAGATGGCTGACCACAAAGTTTTTCATCCCTTTGCGGGTAAGCCACTTGATGTCTTGCAGCCATTCCTGCAAATGCGTTTCCGCCACAAAACCCGGCAGCTCCACATAAAAACGGAACAAATTCTTTTTAAAGAAAGGACTGTCAAATGGTATCTTACGCCAATCTTTTTTTGAAAGATCCAGGAATATTCCTTTAAAATCATCAACACGCAATTTACGTAACCACTCCACATTGTCGATGCGCACAAAAAATTCCGGTTTACTGCTTTGTTGGTTTTTAATCTGGATATCCTGCCTTATTTTTCTTTTGTAGGCCCCACTTACAGGTTTTATATTTTTGTGTTTTAACTCCTCAAACTTATTGGAGAAATTTTTGGATGGCAATCCTATTAGATACACATCGTCCCCTCTCCTGATTGCTTTCTCAGTAAAAATCTGATAGTTCCCGGACTCCGCAGTCACCTCTTTTACCTTTACAGATACTGACTCCCCTAGCTTGTTCACCACGCGTAACTGTTGCCCTCTCTCAATATTTAGTTCCGATTGAACGAAAAAGCCATCGTCACTTAACTTTTTCACCGTTCCCAGAAATATTCCGTTATTGGTATTATCAGAGATAGCGCCCCGCACATTACCGCCCATAAAATAATCGGTCTTTTCGCGTCCAAAATCCCACTTCAGCATTTCCTCTGCCTCAGGCAATTTTCCGGGATGATCGATGACCATGCGATACGCCTGTGCAACCCGATACACATAAGCTGCCGACTTCATCCGTCCTTCAATCTTTAAAGAAGCCACTTTCATCTTCGCGAAGTCAGGAATCAATTTAATCTGCTGATTGTCTTTTAGCGAGAATATGGCATGGTCTTTTCCATTGTCCTTAAAAACCCTTCGGCAAGGTTGGGTGCACTGACCACGATTAGCCCCTTTTCCTCCCAGATAACTACTAAACAGACACAATCCAGAAAACGAATAACACAAAGCACCATGAACAAATATCTCAATCTCGCATTGTGCTTTATGCATGATCAATTCCAGTTCCCGATGGGTTAATTCACGGGCTAATATCACCCGATCAATGCCTGTTTTTTTGGAGAAGTTGGCACCAATGGAATTATGATTGGCCATTTGTGTGCTGGCATGAATTACTAATTTCGGGAAAAACTTCTTTGCCAGATACCAAACGCCCCAATCCTGAATAATTACAGCACTAACAGATGTTTGCGACAGAAAATTCAACACATCCAATAATTCCGGGATCTCGTGGTTCTTGATTACGGTATTTAGCGTAACGTAGATTTTAACGTTTTTCTTCCCCGCCATATCCAGCATGGTAATCAATTGCGGATTGGAGAAATTAACCGCACGTCCCCGCGCATTAAACTGTTTCAATCCCAAAAAAATGGCATCTGCCCCTCCCTCTAATGCCGCATGAAACGACTCAATATTCCCTGCCGGGATCAACAACTCCGGTTTAAAATCCATCTAAAATTTTTCTGTGTGGTAAATGATTTTGCAAAAGTAGTATTTTTCGGTCATTAGTCAGGGAAATCACCTTTAAAAGATACATGTCAACAAAACAGGAATTACTGCTGGAAGATTAAAAGGAGTGCGGCGGGAATAATATTTTAAAGCTGAATTCCTTGTGGGCAGTTTTTTTTAATTGCTGAAGGCTGTTAACTGATGACTTCCGACAGGAGCCTACACATACCCTTTTACGCTATACACGGCATATCCAACCCATTCTTTAAACAACAGTTCCCAGGTGGCCAAAACGGATGCTGATGGCATAAAACATTCCCAAATTTCTGGCGGCACATTGCCTTGCAATGCATCTGTTTTAAAAGGGGTAACATCTATTCCCACTTTCTTAAAGCAACCTAATGCCCGTTTCATATGAAAGCCCGATGTAACCAACAAAAACTTTTTGTCTGATATCCCTTCGGCTTTCAGCAACTTCCATGTTTCTACCGCATTTTCGTAGGTATTTCTGGCCTGCCATTCGGTTAAAATACTGTCCTCGGGTATTCCTAATAACACCAGGTATTCCTTTAAAAATTCACCACTGCTTTTTTCCCGTATAATAATCCTGCTTGAACCTCCCGTAAATATAAAACGGTTGGCTTTTCCTTCTTTGTATAATCGAACAGCTTGCAATAAGCGGTCACTGCTTCTTGTAAATTGAATTCGCCGGGACTTTGAACGGTAATTTGAAAATCCCCCCAACAATATTATTCCTTCGTACTGTTGCAAACTTTCTGACTTTTCCAACTCACCTTCCCACCAACCGCTTACCTGATAATAGATAAGTTGGTTCGAAAAAACAATCAGTATGCCAATAGCCAATACCAGTAAGAGACGTCGTTTTTTAAAATTATTAAAAACCATAAAGGCCAATAATAACATTAAGACCCACCAAATAGGGGAAAGGAAAAACAGCAATAATTTTGATAGTAAAAAAAACATGTAATTTATTTAGAAACCTTCTAAAAACATTTTAACAGTTGAAAAATACAAAGAACATTTGATATATTGTACTGTAAATTATGGTATGTGAAAATCATTGAATTTTTTAATAGTATAGTATGCATTTTAAAGAGTTAATGAGGTCGCGGTATGCTGTCAGGGCATATCACGAAAACAAGGTAGATCAAACTTTAATAAAGCAGGTTGCCAACGCAGGCAGACTTGCCCCTTCGGCTGCTAACCATCAACCATGGAAATTTATTGCCATTGACAATGAAGACTTACTCAATAAAATACGAGGAGCTTACCCCCGGGAATGGTTTCAAAAAGTTCCGAACCTGATCGTTGTTTACGGCAATCATGCAGAATCTTGGAAAAGATCTTTCGACGGCAAAGACCATTGCGATATAGATGTAGCCCTAGCCATAGACCATATGACCCTGGCGGCAACAGAACTTGGGTTGGGAACCTGTTGGGTTTGTCATTTCAATCCTGAAATTGTCAACGGCGCCCTGCAACCAGAAAAAGGTTGGGAACCCATTGCCATCGTAGCGATTGGATATCCGGTTGAAATTAAAGCACCCGAGAAAAAACGCAAAAGTATTGATGAGGTGTTAAGTTTTAACAAATGGTAAAACCACAGATCCTAAAACAACAGCTTTAAAGTTGCAAGCTTTTATTTTAGGATTTTTTGACTTTCTTGCCAGCCGCATTTACATCCATCTTTGAAGTAAACTCAATAATATGGGGAATTTTATAGGCGGCTAAATTATTGCTACAATATTCCTTGACAAATTTTTCATTCAATTCATTATCGGCATCATTTTTCACGACTGTTGCTTTTATCGCTTCACCAAGCACTTCATCGTGTACCCCATTAATAGAACAGTCTACCACGCCTGGCATCGAAACAATCACCTCTTCAATTTCTTTTGGACTTATTCTTTTACCTCCCGCCTTAATAATTTCTTTTTTACGTGCTGCGTGATAAATAAAACCATCCTCGTCTATTTTGGCCAAATCACCGGTATATAGCCAACCATCCTTTAGCGCCTCTTGTGTTGACTTTTTATCTTTATAATAGCCCAGCATTACATTGTCACCTTTTGCTACAATCTCGCCTACAACACCTGGTTCGGTAGGAACGCCATTTTCATCTACCACCTTTAACTCCACTCCCGGAATACCTTTACCAATGGACCCAAGCTTATCCTGTAACCTCTCAGTTGGCAAGTACGACAACCTTGCAGTGGCTTCCGTTTGCCCATACATCACAATAAATTTAGTGCTGGGCTGGGCCTTTTGAAACTCTTCGATAA
Organism: Saccharicrinis sp. 156; assembly: GCF_050589685.1. Taxonomy (NCBI): domain Bacteria; kingdom Pseudomonadati; phylum Bacteroidota; class Bacteroidia; order Marinilabiliales; family Marinilabiliaceae; genus Saccharicrinis; species Saccharicrinis sp. 156. The sequence continues at coordinate 65,048 of NZ_JBNGOS010000023.1, read as the reverse complement.
AGACTGTATGTAGCTTTCCCCCCGCCTGTGTCACATATCTTAGATGTGGAAAAACTGCTGTTTTAAAAGTATCAGACTTGCGCAAAAGAATCTGAAAATGACTTGGGACTCCTGCAAAACCCGTACATTTATATTTTTCCAGATCCTTAAATACTGAACCTAGGAATATAAAGTTGTTGTTCAAAACGATTTTTCCTTTGACTTTTAGGTGCGTATGCAAAAGGGATAGTCCGTAACAATAAAAGAATGGTAAAACACATTCCATGATATCGTCCGATGTTAATTTTAAATATTCTATTATCGAGGAAGTATTGGCGATAATATTTTTATGCGAGATCATCACCCCTTTAGGCATAGCTGTAGATCCTGATGTATAAATAATCTGTGCCAGGGTATCTTCAGCAAAATCCTGTTCAATTTTATAACCAATTTCTGACTGTTCACATAGTCCTTTTAATATATCCTCATCCCATATTTCATTAAAATCAACGGTTATTCGTTTTCTTAATAATTTAGGCACAAATGCCAACTCAACGCTTGCTTGATTCTTCACAAACTTTAAGGACTCTTCCTCTGTGGCAGGATTTAAAGGAATAACAACATTTCCTGATTTCATAATAGCCAAATAAGAAACTATAAAAAAGTTATTATTTGGTGACAGTAATATCATTTTATTCCCTGACCCGTAATTTTCCTTTAGTTGAGCCGCCACTTTAGCCACCTGCCCACGCAAATCAACAAAGGACAAAGGCTCTCGTTGACCCAGGACAAACAAGTCATTATCGTTAACATCAGCTGGCAATAAATAATCTATACAATTCATAATTGGCTAGTTTAGATAACAAACAAAAACACTCCATGCAGTTTCATCATAGAGTGCTCATTATTGTATTGACATTTTTTATTACACTATAACATTCTGATTAATGTAATAATGATGCAAAGGTGCTGTTCTTAAATATTCTGTTGTCTTCTTTTTCCGTGCAAAGTTTTTGTAAATTTTATTAACTTCTTCAGGAGTCATTTCCATAACAGGGGCCACTTCTTCCGGCGTATAATTATTTTCCCATCCATACCACAACAAGTCCATTGATTCGAACGGCATTTGGTAGAAAAATTCTTCCTGCGTTTGTTCTGCAGAGTAGGTGTCCGTGGTAGGTGTCCGATCAATAATACCTTGAGGAACCCCGAGATGTTTCGCAATTTGATACACCTGTGTTTTGTATAAATTACCGATTGGCATTACATCCGCAGCTCCATCCCCATACTTTACGAAGAACCCCTGCTGAACTTCGTGTTTATTTGGCGTTCCCAGCACTGCGTAATTTAAAGCTTCCGCATGGTAATACAACATATTAGCCCTGCACCTCTGTTTAAAATTTGAGGCAGCCACAATCTGCAAATACTCCTTCATGGGAAGGCGAGCTCTTTTTTCGGAACCATCTTCAAAGGTAACCGACACGTAGTGCACGGGTGGCAGGTTTTTATTCACAAATTCCTTGGGGATAATCACCTTCATCTTATCAACAGAAGGATCATATTCAGGAATTACACTTTTCACAGCTTCATCTCTTCTGGTATAACAGCCAAATCCATCCAAAGCACCGCTAATATTCTCAACAATGCTTTTTACGCCAAACTTATCAGCTAATTCTCTGGCCAGTTTTTCACTATCCGGGCTCGAATCTGTTTCAGGAAGCATAATGCCCAATAGCTTATCAGCTCCGAATGCCTTGGTCGCGATAGCTAGTGTTACTGACGAATCAATTCCTCCGCTTATTCCAATAACTCCGCCATATCGGCGAAATCTTTTATAAACATCTTCGCGCATTTGCTCGCAGATGCCTTCAATTTCTTCATCAATATTTTCAAGATGAAGAATGTCTTTCGAAAAAGGTTTACGGTCTATTAACATATTGCTATAAATTTTCTTGATAAGTTGGGTTCATCACCCTTCCTGGTTCGATCTCATCGCTTGACAGGTGACGATAATTTTTTATGTACAATTCATATAGCACCTGGGTAGAAAGCATTCCCATAAGCGCCATATTATCTACTTCGTTTATTGTAGTGTTTTTACGCAGCTTTGTCATTAGTTTTCCAACACTTGCTGCATCAAAAACACCTGCCTCATTTAGTTTCGTTGCAGACAAATATTCATCCACAAAACCTGTTTTATCATTAAGCAAAGCTTGAGCAATTGGAGCCCGATAAGCTTGCTTTGGTCTCTTTAACACAGATTTAGGAATCACATCTTTAACTACCTGCTTTAAAAGATACTTTTCATCCAATCCTGAGATTTTTAAGTCATCCGGCAAACTTGCGCAAAACTCTATTATTCTATGGTCTAAGAAAGGATAACGACCTTCAACGGAATTACCCATAGCCACACGGTCTCCTTGTGACGACAATAGATATCCCGACATAAATACATTGGATTCAATAAACTGGGCCTTAGCCAAAGGTGAATAATTACTTACTTTAGACGAAATCCTGCGTTCGTACTCATTAACCAGGTCAGTCCCATTTAAATTTTCAAGCCTGTCACTTGTTAAGAAATTCCGAATTCGGCTGGTATTATTCCATCTCAACAAATGCGAATAAGCCGGAGAGTCAATTTCGGAGAGCTTATAACCAAAAAACAGTTTAAGCGCACTTGTTCCTGCATCTTTTATTTGCGGCAAATACGGGTACAGCTTTTTAAGTAACAATGGACGCAAATGCGAATCAGGGTATTTAGCCCAAAAATGTCTTATTATCGCTTCCTTAAAAATATTGTAACCACCCAGCATCTCATCAGCACCTTCCCCGGTAATGACCACCTTAATGCCATTATCCCGTACAAGTTTAGAAAGTTTAAACATTGGGAAAGGAGCGGTTCGTAAAACAGGTATCTCGGTATGCCAAATCACCTTTTCAAAAAGGTCAATTACATCTTCGTTTTTAAAGTTTACAGAGTGGTGTTTTGTATCAAAATAATGGGCAACCTCAAGTTGATAAGCTGTCTCATCAAAATCTTTTTCCTCAAAGCCTATGGAAAAAGTATTTAAGGCTTCCGGAAACATTTGCTTGATAAAACCAGTTGTACTGGTTGAATCCAAGCCACCACTTAAATAAGCTGCAACTGGAACATCTGCCCTCATCCTCAAATTCAAGGCATCCTTAAACAAATACCGGAAATTATCTACTGCATCCTGCACCGACATTTTTTGGGGATTGTCGAAAGACAACGACCAGTATGGCCTTATTTCGAGATTTCCGCTTTTTATTTTAGCATAATGCCCTGGTGGTAATTCATAAACATCTTTAAATACGGTATGTGGGGTTTGGGAAGTCCAAAAAGTAAATACCTGATTTAGACCCAGAGAATTAAAAGATCTTTCTATTCCAGGATATTCAAACAAGGCCTTAATTTCTGAAGAAAAAACAAAGTCCTTTCCATTTTGACTATAAAACAAGGGACGTATTCCCATCCGATCCCGCGCAAGAAAGAGTTCTTTTTCAAATGTATCCCAGATTGCAATTGCAAACTGTCCGTTTAATTTTTCTAAACAATTAGCGCCATACTCTTGGTACATATGCAGCACTACTTCAGTATCGCAATTTGTTCGAAAACGGTGCCCTCTTTTTTCCAGCAGAGATTTTAGTTCGGGATGATTGAATACCTCACCGTTGTACGCTATCCAATACCTCCCATCCTGCGTGCACATGGGTTGTTGTCCTGAAGTTAGATCAACAATGCTCAGTCTAACATTGCCAATACATGCGTTATTCGACAAATACAACCCGCATTCATCCGGTCCTCGATGATGAATACGATGGAGCATACCATTCAAGATATTCCTAGAATTATCTATTAATTGGTCGTTTAAAAATCCTGCAATTCCACACATAGTATAGCTTAAAACTTTTAACCCGTTGTCATTCTTATAGAATTTGCTTTCAGCTAAAATTCTCAGCTAAGAACAAAAAATAACTAAGCTGCTTTCTTTCTTTCAACAAATGCGACAATTCGTTCAACACTCCCAAAATTTTCTTCTTGCAACTCTGAATCTTCCGTAGTAATACTAAATTCGCTTTCTAAGAAATTAATGAGCCCTAACAACCCCATCGAATCAAAAATACCCTCATCAAAAATTAAGGTTTCATCTTTAATAATTGAAGGATCATTGAAAGTAGTTTCTGCAATAAAGTTTCTGATTTGATCTTTCATAATTTATAATATTATTATTAACTTATTATACTAGATTATTTGCTTAAAAATACACTTAATAGGTCTAAGCTCATTAATATTTTGTCCAACTAACAAAATATTTAGACCAAGCTCATCACCTAACTTACAAAGTAGTTTTTTAATGGATCTTAGGATTGCAAAGTCATCTCTTTATCAAGTTCACAATAAACGCTATTTTGTGATTTATACTCCGGAACAACCTCCTTTATTCGGCTTACCAACAATTGATTACCCTCAATCTTAAGAGCAAGCAACATGCTATTAAGCCTGTCCTTAACTAAGGTATAATCATACCGGCGTACTTTTGCTATCATTATTTTCTCGTGATGCGTTGGCAATGTATTTTCTTTGGAGGCCAACAACTCTTCATATAATTTTTCGCCCGGACGCAGCCCCGTATATGCAATCTCTATATCTTCACCAAGCTTCAATCCGGATAATCGTATCATTTCTTTGGCTAAATCGTTAATTTTCACAGGTTCACCCATATCAAAAACAAATATTTCACCTCCATGTCCCATAAAACCCGCTTCCAATACCAACTGGCAAGCTTCCGGTATTGTCATGAAAAACCTTGTTATATCCTTATGTGTAACAGTAATAGGCCCTCCTCTTTCAATTTGTTTTTTAAAGAGCGGCACAACGGAACCATTTGAACCAAGTACGTTTCCAAATCTTGTAGTAACAAATTCTGTTTTTATATCTTTTAATTGCGACAGGGCTTGAATATAGATCTCGCACACACGCTTGGAAGCTCCCATCACATTGGTTGGGTTTACAGCTTTATCTGTCGAAATCATCACAAACTTTTCAACTTTATAATCAACCGCTAAATCCGCAAGCACTTTCACCCCCCCAATATTAACTCTAATCGCTTCATAAGGGAATTCTTCCATCAATGGCACGTGCTTATATGCTGCAGCATTGAAAACAATTTGCGGTCTGTATTTTTCGAATACTTCCTGCATTCGCTGTTCATTAGTGACATCAGCCAATATAACGTCGAATGGGGCATCACTATGACTCAATATCAATTCTTGTTGTAAATCATACAATGCAGATTCGGCGATATCAATCATCACAATTTTTTGAACCGGGAAACGTAAAAGTTGACGTACTATTTCCGAACCTATTGAACCTGCAGCTCCGGTAACCGCAATAACTTTGCCTTCCAGGCCTTCCATTATTTGAAGTTGGTTCAATTTAATCTCTTCACGTCCAAGGATATCCTCTATTCGAATATCCCTGATTTGTTTTTGGTTAGAAATACCGTTTATCCAATTTCCTACCGATGGCATTACTTGTAGCTTCCACCCTTTGTCTAAACAGGCGTTAGCAATTTCGTGTTTTCGCTGAACTGAAATATTATTTATGGCCAGAATAACAATGCTGGCCTGCTTCGCATCTCCAATTTGCAATGCTTTTTCCCAATTAACTACGGGAATAGAATGCAACATCATATTTCTTTTACTTATGTCATCATCAATTATCCCTATCACATTGTATTTATTGTTCCTGTCACTATGTATTGCCTCTAATGTTATCAGTCCCATCTCTCCAGCACCATAGATAAAAACATTGCTGGAGTCTGTTTTTTTGGTTAATGATCTATATGTTTCCTTCACAAGTATTCTAAACGAAAAACTTAATATAGCAGTCATCAGGAAATGAAAAATCAACACCAAACCAGGAACGTACAATAATTTATAGTTAACGAATCTGAACACTACGTCCATCATCATCAGAAAGCTAAAAGCTGAAAAACATGCCACTCCCAACAACTTAAATTCATTATAGTTGCTGTGCCTTATGACTCCGCGATACGATCCAAAAAGAACATATGATACCAGATAAACCGTCAACACCCAAGATGCACTAACTACCATTTCGGAAACAGAGTAAGCGGATAGCTGAGCATTTAAACGCAAAATATATGCAAATACGAACGCATTGACCGATATGCCCATGTCAATAAATAAAATCCACCAGGGCGAGACTACACGACCATTGAATATGTTCAACAAAATTGACTTCATGATTTCGCTTCTTGTTATTAATTCATCAGTAAATTATCACTTTTTATACGTTATACATGCATTTAGATGGGAAGAATTCAGCATTTTATGATGAACCTCAATATCGCTTAGTTAAAACTAAGCATATTTGTTATTAAAAAAGGGTAAGCTTATTTTAAACCTACCCTTTCATATTATTCACACATGAATTACCGCAATTAATTGGCTACACCATATTCTTCAAAATACTCAACGTAATTACCTTTTTCATCTACTTGAGGTCTCTGATCTTCAGGTATTTCTGGTATACTTTCAATAAATGCAATTTCCTCATCTGTTAAGTCTAAACCCCTATCTGTAAGATTATGAACTATCTCCTGTATTTGCAAGACAATTTCTTCATAAGTTGGTGTTGCTGTAGCTGATTTAAGATTATTAGCTTCATACATTTCATAATTAACCATTCTCCAGCCTATATAGTTTAACAACCTTTTAAGTACCGAAGAGCTGGTAACGCCTAAAATCCTATAAGTTCCAAACCTATCAGGAACAGGCCTTGTCATATTCGCACAATAAAGATCAATATTCACTGCTCTTTTCTCATTAGGTTTTAGACTAATCCAAACAGATTGAATCTGCAAACCATGCTGGTATCCTCCAGTTAAACATTCCCAAACCAATCCTCTTGGAAAAACAATAGTTCTATTACGGCTACTTGTATTAAGAAGTGTCAGTTTAAGTTTAACCTGATCGCCACTTCCATAACGGGTATGTCTGTATGAACTTACAGCACCAGCAGATTTCAAAGCAGCTAAGCTTTCCTCGGAATCCTCAAAACCCGTGATATCACCTGAAATATAAATATCTTCCGGCAATTCAAAATTTTCAACTACTTCCAAAGTTCCTTCATTGTCTCCTAAACCTGAAATGTTACCCGGAGCTTCTCCAGATTCCTTTTCACAAGACACTAACGTAATCGACAATAGTGCTATTATTCCAAATAATATCTTCTTCATAGTTTTAATATATTTTAGTAAAATAACCTTACAACAAATAACACCATTTTCCGGTTGAAAGTAAATCTTTTTTTGACGAAAACATGTATTCATTAGGTAAATACATTTCCTCAATCGGGAAAACTAAGTTAAGCTTACTTTTTTTATTGAAGTACTACTTTGATCGTTTCGTACTTTCCCTATTTTGAAGGCTTTACCAAATACATCCCGTCCGGTAAACCCGAAAAATTAAACTTCGAATTTTGGTTGTTAATTTCGATTACCTATGCATGACTCCTCCAATATTAAAAAGCTTCGGATAGTAAACAAAACTTTTTCAGACCTATATAAATTGGATTATCACAGTAAAAAAACTTTTATGGCTAAGAACCATTTTTTCGCTTCATCCCCTCTAAACTTTCTTCTGTCCATGTATTGCAAAAGAAAACATGTGATAAAGTTTTGTAATAAAAAGCAGAGACATTTCGCAATTTACCTATACACCAAAAAACCCAATTTTGGCCAAAAAAATACCAAAACGGGGTTTTTCATTTATACAATATTGTCAACACCAAGAAGATATGTCGCTTAATAGTAGTGCGAAAATCTATCAATTTGCAACAGGAATTATTGATTGCAACGCTAACTTGGTTGATTTGTGATATTCCTACCCTATCTTACCAACACCTTTTTTACGGTTGATGTGCTTGGGTTAGACATTTTTACTATATATATACCAGCGGGATAACCTGAAACATTAAAAACACATTGGTCACTATCAATTTTAATGTTTTCCAACAATACTCCGCTAATATTGTATAAGTCTAGTCTCTCATAACCCAAAGATTCATCTAATTCAACTCGTATTTCGTCATTCGTTACATATACTTTAGATAAAGATGCGGAATTTTGAATATGCTTATCGTCAGTGGTAACACCATCAGGTGTACCGTCCCATCCTGCAGCTCTTGCCAACAACCACCACATGGCTTTGGCAAGCCTTATCGTTCCAACATCTCCAATATGATCATCCATTATTCCTTCCTGCAAAGATGTAGTTACATCGATCATATTATCCGGGTGAATTTGATCGTGAATACGAACAGTTCCGTTATCATTCCAATTTGCCTGATATTTCTCACCTGCATCATTATGTATTAAAATATCACAATAGTCAAAGAAATAAGTATCACTGTTGCCATACTCGTCCACATAATCCCTAACATGTTGATTTTTTAACTCTCTTTGAAACGCAAGTTCAGTTCCCTCGTTTCCATCGACAACACCATTAGAAAAAAAGTATTTTGTAACATAACTATTATCCGAGGAATAATCATTCCATTGGTTTACCGCATTAATATAGGTATCCATGCACACCCTATTACCGGTTAAGTCTACATCCCCTTCGTCTAATCCCCATCGCAAATTGCCATCTATTCCGCTTTTGGTTGAACCTGCCCAATGTATTTTATGTTCAGGATCCAATCCGCCTCCTAAACCATTTTCTGATGTGGCCTGATAACTCCATCCAAACAACATGTAATCATATGGATTTCCATTATCAAATTGATTCTTAATTTCCTTTTCTGTCGCGTCGACTCCTGCGGGTTGTGTCCAACTACTTTCACTACCAAAAAGAGGTCTCCCTAACCGCAATCCTTCACTTAAATTCGCTGGTGCATCCGTATGGTACCAAATATTCACCTGAAACCGACCATCTAACTCCTCCAGAAGCTCAGCCCCTCTGAAATATCCATAACCATGTGACATCCCGGGGATCCAGACCAATTTTGTTTTAACAACATCAATCCACTCTTGAGGGATATCATCATACAATTCCACTACAGTATGATCCGCAATTACCTGTCCTGTCACCAAATAAGATGACTGAAACAAAAACAAATACAATACAAACCTTTTCATACTCTTAATCATAACTCAAAAATTTAATCTTTTTCACTTTTATTAACAACTCCGGTTTTATTCAGAATTCAATTAAAAATCCTCAAAAAACTTATTCTCAGCTGTTACCACCTATCTTCCAGTTATTGTAGTTGTTTAAATTCGGCATACAAAAATAACAATAATAATGAACTTCGATATTATTAATATTTTAATTGTTTTATACGAAACGTTAAAAAAACTTGTCTCTATCCTATTGATGTTACAAATTTAAGGATACTTTTATTATTTCCCATAAAAGAGATCGCTTCAATAAATAACAATTTATAATTACAAACTTCTTTACGAATTACCAAAAGAAAGGTTACATAATTCCATAAGACTATTTATCTGATTCTCAATAGAACTGTTATTTATTCATAGATAATTAGGAGATACTTTAAACCCGCAATATGCATTATAAATTCTATTACACATTGAAATTACTTTAAAACAAGGCACTTCGTTGCATCACTTCAACACACCAGAACGATGCTATGCCTCGTTTCAGTAATGCCTTGTTTTATTGTACTTGCAATGCTCATGACGAACCTCCAATACATAATCCGGGTTAAACCCGCAATATGCATCTGATAAAGAATTGCACAAGTCGAAACAGCGCTGGCTATTGCCGCACAATCAACATCCGGGATACTCTATATTGCCACCATAATTCATTGCGACTTGCCATCCCAACCGGATGCCCTGGCCAATAACCACCACATGGCTTTGGCCAAACGTACTGCCCCTACATCACCGACATGGTCATCCATCACACCTTCTCCTATTTCTACACCAGTATTGTCGGACAAATTATCAGGATGAATCTGATCGTGCAGCCTAATTTTTCCATTGTCATTCCATTTGACCTGATACTTTTCACCTTTATCATTATGGATTAAGATATCCGCATAATCAAAAAAATAAGTCACCCCTGCTCTACCCGATATATAATTCCTGATGTGCTGATTTTTTAATTCTCTTTGAAATCCAAGTTCCGTGCCGGCATTTAAGTCCACTACACCATTAGAGAAAAAATATTTTGTATCAATCGCATTGGCGGTACAATATTGGTTAAACTGCTCCACTGCGTCTAGATAAGTATCCATACAAACCCTGTTACCGGTTAATACCTGGTCTTCTGCATCTAGTCCCCATGCGAGGTTCCCGTCAGGGCCACTTTGCGTCGATCCAGCCCACCCTACGTCATAGATGGGATCCCGATCTGTCAAACCGTTCTGCCAAGTAGATTGATAACTCCAGCCAAACCACACAAAATCATATGGGTTTCTTTTATAGTAAAGATTACGAATAGCTTTATTTGTTGCATCGATTCCTGCCGGTCGAGTCCAGCTACTTTCGCTCCCAAAAAGAGGCCGCCCCAACCTTAATCCATTCCCGACATCTTCCGGTTCAGCAGTATGATACCAAATTTCCACCTGAAACCTGTTGTCTATGGCCTCCAACAATTCAGCACCTCTAAAATAACCATAGCCGTGTGACATGCCCTGAATCCAAACCAATTTTGTCTTCACACTATCAATCCACCGCTGAGGAATATCATCATACAATTCTACTACGTTATGATCTGCAACTATCTGAGAATCCTTATAAGTGGTTATTGGAGGTATTTCATCTGTTGGAAGTATTCTATTTTCCTTATTGTTACTCTCACATGAAATAACATTTATTATCAGTAAACCAACAGCAATTAGTACAGTATTATTTTTCATAGTATTTGTCAAAAAATTTATAAAAGAATAATAAATATACGTATTTTTAGAACAAACCACATTAACCCATAAAAAGATCAACTTAAAATTAATATTTATAAACTAATTTATTATGAAGACAAACCTTTTATTACTATTAGTTTTTATTTTGTTTCTCCCCATAATGTCATGTAAGCAAGAAGCTGAGAAACCTGATATTAAAATATTATTTCTTCATCATAGCACTGGAAATTACATTTGGCATGGCCAACCTCCTTCACTTTTAAGAAGGGTAATTCGAAAAATATCTCCATCTATCGATGATAAGTTAAGCAAAAAAGCGTTGTTACCATCTTATTTTAAATCTTATAACAAAAATCATAAGCGAAATTATTCTATTTCAGAAATGGATTTTCCCAAAGCTTCGCCCTACGGCTGGAATAACAATCCTTTCGATTATTATAACATATGGGTAAAAAATGCTGGCGACAAACCATTTAAGAAAGAACCTACTTTAGAGATACTTACCAAAGATTATCAGGTTATTACTTTTAAACACTGTTTTCCGGTGACCAACATAAGGGAAGACCTGGATTCTGCAGACATTAATTCTTCTGCACGAACAATAGCCAACTATAAGCTTCAATATTTGGCACTTAGGGATAAACTTCATACTTTCCCTAAGAACAAATTCATTCTGTTTACGGGAGCCGTGCAAGTAGAAAGTAACTTACCCGAAGACCAGGCTCGCAGAGCCAGGAAATTCTTTGAATGGGTAAGGAACGAATGGGATTTGGAAAATGACAACATCTATTTGTGGGACTTATATAGCTTAGAAACCGAAGGAGGTTTGTATCTAAAAGAAGAATATGCAGTTTCTAAAAATGATTCGCACCCCAACAAGGAATTTTCAACCAGAGCTTCAAAACTACTCTTCAACAGAATAATAGATGTGATTGAGAACAATGGGGAAACCACCGCTCTAACTGGCGAATAAAGCTAGTCGCTACTACCATAATTTATCGATTCGAAGATAACTTTTTGGAGAAAATCATACCCCGAGACAGGCCAGTGTGCCTTTAATTCGGGGTTTCAATCAATATACAACACGCAGTTAGCAAATATTCCGCAAGCAGTAAACGCTTGATATATTCTATGTTAATTTTAAGTCCAAATAAAATCTCTAATTAACGAAACACCAACATTTACATAATCGTCTCTTGCATACACTAGAATCCTACAAAACCACCCTACTAAAAACCTAAAGCTTTTTTTCTGATACCGACGGGCTTTTCATTTTAAGTTCACCTCTGTTTTTATATCTCAACGGTGTTCATGATTTCGGCTACGCTCGAATTGCCTGCAGCTGCAAAACGGAAAAAAACCCGTTTCTGACATGAAAAAGCTAAAAATAAGTGCTCATCCCTTAAAAAAAACCCGCCTCCCGACCAGACAGGCTTACTACGTTCAAACAGCTTTTACTTTTATTTATTTTTTGCTCCGTTCTTTAATACCTAAGCAAGCTTAATATTACACTCACTTATCGCCAAAATTCTTTCTTAACGCTTCGAATACTGATTTTTTTAACGCTTTTGCCTGAAGGCGGATTAATTACCCATACAGTATGCTTACTCGTTTAAAACGCTTGCTATATAAATCAATACGATAGACTAAACAATACTGAGTCGGTCAGTAATCTCTTGCATAGGATCTTTAAGTAAAGGTGAAAGGCATTAACAGTAAAGCCGGAAAATTATTCCCGGCTTTACTATACCATTACTTTTTCTTCTTTCAGAGCGCGAAGTATAACCAATTATTACCCGAATCAATTTAATCCAATGGAATCGTTCTCACCAACTCCTGAGTAAATTTAGCTGCTCCCTTAGCATTAAAATGAGATAACCCTACCCAATCCTCAGATTGGTTTATAAAAGAACAAAACTCTCTTGAATTAAAATTATAAAGATTCACGGTACACCCCTCACTATATTTAATTTTGTAAGGCCCAACGTCTGAAAGATTCTGATATTCATTCACTGTCGGTATTTCAACGACAAATAACTCAATATTGTTTTTATCACAAAGCACGGCAATCTCTTTTATCCAATCTGCAGATTTATATTCATCTAAGTCCAGAAGTTCCTCTTTATAGTCAGAATTATCAGGAACGACTTTAGTTCTTTTTACTTGCCCATACGAAACAACACCGCTCCTGTACTCTTTTGAGAAGGCTTTTTTAAATAATTCATGCCCTTGCCATCTAAACTTCGATACCGGAATGTCACTATAGTCATACTCCTGATCTTTCATAGTAAACTCCACAACCGGATGAATACCTGTCGGATCAAATGTTTCAATAGTAGCATTTACCGCCAATATAACGTACTTTGGATTTATGTTATAATTCTCAATATACTCCTTTAATTGAATAAATCCTGTTTTTACTGAACTACCCACCATCCCCATATTATATGCTTTTATCCCTTTTGAGGTGAGCAACTCCGTATCTACACCATATTGTGCTAGGCTTGAGCCCAAAACCAACAATTCATAGTCTGGATCCACAAAATTAATAGACTCTATTCTTTTACCCATGTCCCAATCTGTTGCCACAACAACCCGGTAATAAAGATAATTAACAATAAAAGAAAACAGAAGTAAAAACAAACCAAAAAGTAACCCTTTTTTAACTAGATTCTTCATATATATTTTTTTAATCATATCGTATATCCACTCACCTTATCACTTGAAACACAAAGCCATGATCGATTAATCATCCCTGCCTTTATTCAGCAAAGGAAATAATTTAGAAATCCACGTAAACAAACTGCTGTTCTTCAAAACCAACTATTATCAAAATAGTGATTATTAAAGAATAAAGTGTCCATCTTAAAAACTGGTTCCTTTTGCTATTTCTATACCAGTTACGTTCGATTTTATTATATTGGTTTGGATAGTCTTCTTGCAACAATTCCACAAAAAATATGATAGGAATATAAATCAAAAGCATGTATGGAATAGTGCTAATGCCATCGAGGGATACACTCATACTTTTAGTGAAAAGTCCTTTCATGAACAATGCAATCGTCCCGAGACTTGGAGAAAAAAAGAACACCATTGATATGCAATAAAACAAATAAGTGGCTATACGACCAATCATTTTGCTAACGGGTTGGCCCATTGATGAAAATAACTTTTTCCTCCATTTCCTGGTGAAATATTCGTAGATAATAGCTATTGCCTGCAAAAAACCTAATAGCATAAAAGTCCAACCCGCTCCATGCCATATCCCAAACAATACCCACGTAATTATCAGGGCATAAACCGGCGCAAACTCGCCCCATTTCCTTCGCTTAAACATGGTTTGCTTAAAAATGTAATCGTTAAACCACGATGAAAGAGATATGTGAAACCTTTTCCAAAAGTTAGTCATGTTCTGAGAAAAGAATGGGCGGTTGAAATTAGGTAGCAGATCAATTCCAAACATTTTTGCAAATCCTATGGCAATATCTGTATATCCCGAAAAGTCAAAATACAGGTACAATGGTTGTACTAAAAATATTGTCCACAAACTAAATCCATCCGAAGAATTAAACTCCATGTTATTGCTTAGCACGTAAGGAGCTAACTGATTGGCAATGGCAACTTTCTTAAAAAATCCATACAGTATTATCCTCGCTCCGGAAATAATATTAGCTTCGTTTAAAGACCCCCATTTTTTAATTTGGGGAATAAAATGATTAGAGCGTTCAATGGGTCCCGATAAAAATTTTGGAAAAAATGTAAAATACAATAGCAGATTAGGAAAATATGATTCTGGTTTCTCCCACCCTTTCTGAATATTAATGAGGTAACCTATACCCTGAAGGGTTATATATGATATGCCAAACGGAACAATAAATTCAGAAATTTTTGAGAACCGAATACTGGTATCCAATACATCTAACATCGGATCAAAAGTAAAAGATGCATATTTAAGCAATCCAAGCTGTAACAAGTTAATCCATATACCAATCCTAAATACCAATTTCTTTTTACTAGTGGCAGCTAATTTTATACCTATATAATAATTAAATAAAGCATAAATTATTACGTAGGGTAATAAAAGATAATCTAAACTGCCTATAAATAAACAACTTAATAAAATAAGAAATCCATTTTTATATCTATTCCCTAAGCTATAATAAACAATAGTGCATACTATAACTGCGATGACGAACTGAATTGAAACGAAATCCATTAACTCAATTTTTACAATTAAAAACGCCCTAAAATATCAAAATAATATGCGCAGTTACAATACCCACCTTTCCATTTTGACCAAACACGATGAATCAAGTGACAAGTGCTGAAAATTACCGTATCAAAAAAATGAGATTTTTATATCAATTAAAAAATGAGATACAGCTGAGACTGTAATTCCAACTCTGTTCATAAGTGAATAAATATTGATATTGCAGCTTAATGCAAAGGAGAAAGAATCATCAATGCACATTGCGATGCGAGATCTGGAATCGGAGCAGCTAAAAAGTGGAAAATCATTAACGGAAAAAAGCGGTGTTTTTGCGCCTATATTGAAAGAGTTTTTAGAGGGTGCCCTTGAAGCAGAGATGTAGGATCATCTTAGCGATGAGGAGCGTTCTTTATCAACAAAATGAACAGGAAAGGACAAAAACAGAGGAAACTGGGGTTGGCAACGTGTACTTTGGACCTCCGTACGGCAGGAACGCTAGTTTTTAATCCTAGATAGTCAAAAAGCGACAAACAGTATTTTCTTAAATATTATTGAAGAGGATTACAACCACATTAAGTCCTTTGTAAATTCCCTTGCATGACACTCTATTTCTCCTTATTCAATAAGGAATCCATGCACCTTAACCTGATGGCCTAAACGCCCTTTTAATTATAATACGTCCGTCCTCATAAAAACAACCGTCACCAGTTTTATAAAAACGATAAGCTATTCCGTCAATGCTCATATCAAAGAATGCAGATCTATTCTTTTTTTTTCTAAAAAACCTGTAATAACATGTGCTCAGGCCTCGCACAACTCCTTTTTTGCACTATATTCAACAACATTTCCATCTTCATCACAAATTATAGCCATTACCCTCATCATCGGCTTACCCATAGAAAGCATGCCATTAAGGTTTTTTGTTGCAATTTCTGTTTATCCGATTCGACGTGCAATAGAATGTCGCTTCTGTAATACCATATAAATCAAATATTTTTGAATTGGGAATACAATTAGCCCATTTTTTGACTAAATCGAATAGGAAGCCTCAGCTGTTAAAGCATTATACTTAAGGTCTGGGAGGTGAATTTCATCAAAATATGGTCTTAAAAAACGAATCATTGAGGGTGCCATTGCCCCAAACGTTAATATTTGATCTTCCAGTAATTCGTATGCATAAAAAGAATTAATCAGTCGTGAGGAATAGTATATATACAACCTCCTCTTGTCAGTGGAACCCAAAAAGACTGCACAGAAACTTTGCAAAAAATCTGCCGATCTCATTTATATCAAAGCCTATTTCCCAAAAATCCTTCATAAATGCTCCTACATTTCTAAGAGAGATAGAAACCCCATTGGGATTAGCGGTATTGCCAAAAGCAAATAATATATATATGCCAAATTATTCTCAACCGTTTTTTTTGCAAATTATTATGAAACATTATAGTATAATGATGCGTATGCACATTTGGCGAAATGCAAATTCACCTTCAAATTTTATGAGGTATAAAAATATCAACATTATAACTATATTTGCATTATTAACAACACAATAATCAACACAACATGAAAAATTTATTTTTAACATTACTGGTATCACTGCCAATACTTCTGTCGGCACAAGATATCGGTGGTGACTATTACGTAGCCGTGTACGGGGACGACAACAATCCGGGCACGTACGAACTACCATTCGGCACCTGGCAAAAGGCATTTGATTCTGCCCAGGCCGGCGACACAGTCTACTTCAGAGGGGGAACATACTACGTAGGTTCGGGAGAAAAAGTTACCTATGACCCTAGGACGGGACATGGCAATAGCGGAACCCGCAACAACTGGATATGTTTTATGAACTATCCTGGCGAGACCCCAATACTGGACGGAACAAACACAACCAATTACGAAGAACTGTTTGAAGCATGGCATACAAGCTATGTGTTGTTCAAGGGTCTGGTTTTTCAAAACAAGTGGCAAAACAAATGGAACCAAATAATCCGCCAGGCTGTTTTCTATGAAAACGGAACCATTCAAATAGAGAACTGCATAAGCCGGAACAGCGGGGGCTACGGTTTTACAATAAATGCCTGGGACACACTGTACTGTTACAACAACGACAGTTACGAACACTATAACCTGAAGTCGGACGATCCGGGCAACAAACCCGATGGTTTTGCCATTGCCAGTGGGGGTGAGACCACAGACTACGGCGAAATGATAGGCTGCAGGGCATGGCGATGTTCCGATGATGGAATAGAGGCCAGCTGGGCAACTGAAATGTTAGTCGATGGTTGCTGGACCTTTTGCAACGGTTTTTTGAGTGGCGGTGCCGGTGTTGGAATAAAATATGGCCCTGGATATATAGAACATGCCGAGAACCGGATCACGCAACGCTGTATTGCTGCCTGGAACAAAGGGCCCGCATACTCCTTCCAGAATATCCACCACCAAACCAATGGCCCTATTGGTAATTTTTTCAACAACCTTTCCTATAAATGCGAAATAGGGTTCCAGTCCATAATAGGCGATTGGGACTGTGCCGTGGGCGACACCTATTTAAAATTCCACAACAACATTAATTACAACAACACAAACAAATCCTTAGATCAATTAAATCTGGTTTCTTGCGGGGGTAAAAAATCCGAGTTTTGGCAAGGGGACCATAATACCTGGGTCTGGAAATCCGACGGTTATTTATATACGTACAATAATACAATTGGGTGGTCCCACAACCAGGAAGATTCTCAATGGGCCTTGTTGCCCGATTCTGCTGCAACGCAGGCGATATTGAGCGCACCGAGAAAAGCAGATGGATCGCTGCCTGATATTGGGGACGCGTTTAAACTAAGTTCGACCAGTGACTTGATTGACAAAGGAGTGTATGTGGGTATTCCATATTCAGGATCAGCACCCGACTTGGGTCCTTTTGAATATAATCCAAATATAGTTTTCCCTACAATAAAGTTTACAAGTTATTCCCCTAATCCAACCCATGATCTGGTATACCTAACATATCAAACAGAAAGTTCATTTGTTAGCATTAAAGTTATTAACGATGGTGGCAATATTGTTTATAACAGCGACATTAATACTGGTGAAAGTAAATCCAGTAAGAATGGAGATTATAAACATGTTATCAATATGAAACATTTCCAGGAAGGTGTATATACCATTATATTAAGTGATGGTACATATAATTCGTCATGCTTTGTTACAAAAGACAATCTTTAATTAAAATCATAGTTTTTTTTGTATTTTACGGATTGTAATATCTGTAAGGTTAATACTTACAGGTATAAACAGAAATAAGAGATTATTAACATAATCAAAAGAGTCGGGATACAGAATCTCGGCTCTTTTACATTTTTAGCCTAAAAAATAATGAAAACCAACAGTTTGGTGTTGTTTTTTAACATAACTTTTCCATTCAGACTGCCCCGTTCTGTTCATGAAATAAAAACTAAATACTTGGCGCAAAATCAGTTGTAGCCTCCCCAGTAAGGTCACCTTGTATTTTCAGGCAATGTTGCCTACTATTAAAAACCTCACATCTGAATTTCCACTCATTTTCAGGTAATCATCCTCCTTTTTACTATTTATCTAGTGTACCTCATTTTTGCCCGGTTATCTTTTGTAAGCAAAATCAATTTTGATATTGGCTTGTGTGACAAATCTCTGATTATGGTTTGCAGCATAACTACCTTTTCAAATTTTACGCTACCAATTGCTATCTTTTTTTCTTCTGTAAAAAAAAGAGCCGGAGAATTTTTTCCGACTCTTTATATTGATCGTTTTCCTTCTTAACACGCTTGAAATACAGTAATTCCACCGTTGAAGGCAAAGTAATTTTAACTATACAGTATTAAGTTGCCTTTATCTTTCTAATTACTAATTGTCATTTACACATTCTGGTTATTTCCGCTAATAAACTACCAATTTCTTGGTTGAAGAGAAATCTTTTGTTTGTATTTGAACATAGTATAATCCTTTTGCAATTTTGCTGACATTAAAACCTGATTTAAATATACCTTCTTCTGCATTCTTTTTATCGATCAGAATTAAATGACCATTCTGATCAAGTACAGAAATAATGATCTCACTTGAATTCTTAAGTAGCAACTCTATATTAATATAATCATTAGTTGGATTTGGATAGAGAGTTATATCAACTTCCTCCTCCGCTCGATCATAAGAATTATCTGATTCACTGGAAGCTATTAATTTGGTAGCAACAGATTCCATCAAAGCGGTATTTCCTTGCCAAACTTCATCATCAACTGAGTTTACTTCATAAGTATTGTTGGTTCCTGAAATGAAGGGAACTGCATTACCAATCAAGGCATCACTAACATTCAGCGTTACCGGGTTTGAGCTAATGGTCAAATCAGGTACCAACGGACTCGTCATGTCGCAGGTATATATACCGGCATCTTCGGACTGTACGCTTGTTAAATGATATTCGGTTGACGTCGCCCCTGGGATTTCCGTTCCGTCCTTGTACCATTGGTACCGGTTTTCGCTTCCCCCACACGTTACCGACAAGGTATACGAATCTTGTTCGTAAAGGTCTACCGTATCCGTTTCCCCAATGTATTGTTGCGGCGAATAGCTGGCCAAGCCAACATTAGGCTCGATATCCTCGAATGTTAACCTATTACCTTTGACAGGGAACTGTTGCAGGTTGGCAAGAGAAGAGAAATCGGGCAAACTGCTTAAGTCGTTCTGGTAGAGGAAGAGATTCACCAGGCCGGTACAATTCACTAATTCAGCAGGAACATCGCCCGTGAAATCACACTTGGCCATAAATATAGTTCTCAGCTCGGTGCAATTGCCCAGTTCAGGGGGAATTGAGCCCGATAGCTGGCTGTTGTTGGTCAAGCCCAAATAGGTCAGCTCAGTTATGTTGCCGATCTCGGAAGGAACTGTCCCAACAAGGTTGTTGCCCATAAGGTCGATACCTGTGACCCTGTTTCTGCTAATTGAAACACCATACCAAGAGGACACGGGTCCTGTTTTCCAATTTGCATTGTTGGTCCAGTTGTCTCCATCGGTTGCATCATAAAGAGCTGCAAGCGCAAGCGAGTCTGTTTCCAGATTTCCGGTAATAATAAACTCGGCATCACTAACATCAACAGGATCATTATCCACATCGCTTATGCGCACCAAACAATTATTGGAAAGTTCAAATGGGAAGTTCCAATAATACACCCCAATATCCCGAGTATTGGACACTACATCGATCCAGTTGGTTCCTGAATTTGTTGAGTATTCGATATGGACATCACCACTGGTTCCCATCGAGGTCCATCTAATATAATGACCAGTGCCAAGTTCATAGCTTTCACCTCCATTGGGCGCTGTTATGTTTATCATAGATATTGATATAATAGAATAAACCGCATCACTTGTATCATAAGGATAGCCATCAATATCACTGATACGAGTTAGACAGTTTGAAGAAGACTCAACAGGGATGGACGACCATAAGTAAGTTCCATCGTTAGGTGTACTGGCTATTATTTCATTCCAGCTTTCCCCGTTATCCGTCGAGTATTCTAATCGGATATTATCAATGTCCCCATAAGAAGTCCATCTTATTACATAATCAGAACCACTTTGTAATATTTCTTCCCCATTAGGAGAAATAAGCTCCAACGATGTAATACCAACATTCATTGTAACCGGGTTTGATTGTATGGTTAAATCAGGTACCAGCGGACTGGTCACGTCGCAGGTATACACACCTGCATCTTCCGTGCTCAGTTCTGTTAGGTGATATTCAAGTGATGTGGCCCCCAGGATTTCGTCTCCGTCCTTGTACCATTGGTACCGGTTGTCGCTTCCACCACAGGTAACTGACAGGGTATAGGAGTCTTCGTTATATAACTCCACAGTATCTATTTCTCCAATTTTCTGTTGCGAAACATAACTGGAAATACTAACATTGGGTTCGATATCCTCGAATGTGAACCTGTTGTTTCTGACTGGAAACTGCTGCAGATTAACTAGAGAAGTTAAGTCGGGTAGACCGCTTAGGTTGTTATTGTATAAGAACAAATTCATCAAGTCTGCACAATTCGCTAATTCCGCAGGAACATCACCCGAAAGATCACACCTGGCCAAAAATATGGTTCTTAGCTTGGTACAATTCCCTAATTCGGGAGGAATAGAACCAGATAGCTGGCTGTTGTTGGTTAATCCCAGATAGGTCAGCTCTGTTAAATTGCCGATTTCTGACGGAATCGTTCCAACAAGGTTATTATTTATCAGATCTATACTGGTAACCCTGTTTCCGCTGGTTGTGATACCGTACCAGGAGGATACAGGTCCTGTTTTCCAGTTAGCATTATTGGTCCAGTTATCTCCGTCTGTCGCATCATAAAGAGCTATGAGTGCAAGCGAGTCATTGCCCAAAGAGGATACTATACTGAAGCTATTATCGCTTCTGTCCGTTGGATATGCATCAAGGTCACTTACCCTTACAAGGCAATTAAAAGAAAGTTCGTTTGGAATAATCCATTCGAATACTCCATCATCCGGAGTATTGGAGGACACATCTGTCCAGTCGGTTCCGGAATTTATTGAGTACTCAATACGGACATCACCGCTCGTTCCTGCTGAAGTCCAAGTAATATCCTGGTTAGAACCAGCCAACCAAAGTTCCTGCCCGTTAGGAGAAGTAAGTTCCAACGATGTGGCATTAACGTTCAACATAACCGGATTTGACTGAATGATCAGATCAGGTACCAGCGCATTTGTCACGTCGCAGGTATACACGCCGGCATCCTCTGTTTGTAAATCTGTTAGGTGATATTCATATGATGTAGCCCCGGGAATTTCAACGCCATCCTTGTACCATTGGTACCGGTTGTCGCTTCCACCGCACGTTACCGACAGGGTATAGGAGCCTTCGTCATAAAGGTCTGTCGTATCCTGTTCCCCAATGTATTGTTGTGGCGAATAGCTGGCTATGCCAACATTGGGCTCGATATCCTCGAAAGTAAACCTGTTGCCCTTGACAGGGAACTGTTGCAGATTAACAAGCGAGGATAAGTCGGGCAGACCGCTTAAGTCGTTCTGATAGAGGAACAAATTCACCAGGCCTGTACTATTCACTAATTCCGCAGGAACATCGCCCGTGAAACCACACCTGGCCATAAATATAGTCCTCAGCTTGGTGCAATGGCCCAACTCAGGAGGGATAGAACCCGATAGTTGATTGTTGTTGGTCAAGCCCAGATAGGTCAGCTCGGTCAAATTGCCGATATCGCCAGGAACCGTCCCGACAAGGTTGTTGGCCATAAGGTCGATACCTGTGACCCTATTGTTCTTGGTTGAGATGCCGAGCCAGGAGGATACCGGCCCCGTTTTCCAATTTGTATTGTTGGTCCAGTTATCTCCATCCGTTGCGTCGTAAAGGGCTATGAGGGCAAGCGAGTCGGATGCCGAGGGTGATACCATACTGAAGATATTATCGCTTCTGTCCGTTGGATATGCATCAATATCACTTACTCTTACAAGGCAATTATAAGAAAATTCGTTTGGAATAACCCATTCGAATATTCCATCATCAGGGGTATTGGTAACCACATCGTTCCAGTCGTTTCCTGAATTTGTTGAGTATTCGATTTGCACATTACCCCCGGTTCCCGTCGAGTTCCAGGTAATGTCCTGATTAGTGCCTCCCAGCCAAACTTCCTCCCCGTTGGGAGAAGTGAGCTCCAGCGATGTGGTATTAACGTTTAATGTAACCGGATTTGACTGAATAGTTAATCCTGGTACCAGTAGATTGGTCACGTCGCAAGTATATACACCTACATTTTCAGAACTGATAGCTGTCAATTGGTATTCATTGGAAGTTGCCCCGGGAATTTCAACGCCATCCTTGTACCATTGGTACCGGTTTTCGCTTCCCCCGCAAGTTACCGACAGAGTAAAGGAGTCTTCGTCATAAAGGCCCACCGTATCCGTTTCCCCAATGTATTGTTGTGGCGAATAGCTGGCCATGCCAACATTGGGTTCGATATCCTCGAAGGTAAACCTGTTGCCATTGACAGGGAACTGTTGCAGATTAACAAGCGAGGATAAGTCAGGCAGACCGCTAAAGTCATTCTGATAGAGGAACAAATTCATCAAGTCTGTACAATTGCCGATCTCAACAGGAACTTCACCCGAGAAATCACATCTGGCCATAAATATGGTTCTTAGCTTGGTACAATTCCCTAATTCGGGAGGAATAGAACCAGACAATTGGCTGTTGTTGGTCAAGCCCAGATAGGTCAGCTCGGTCAGATTGCCGATCTCGGCAGGAACCGTCCCAACAAGGTTGTTGGCCAATAGGTCGATACCTGTGACCCTGTTCCCGCTTGTTGAGATGCCGTGCCACGAGGATACAGGTCCTGTTTTCCAGTTTGTGTTGTTGGTCCAGTTGTCCCCGCCCATGGCGTCGTAAAGGGCTATGAGTGCAAGCGAGTCGGATGCTGTGGGTGATACCATACTGAAGATATTATCGCTTCTGTCCGTTGGATATGCATCAAGGTCACTTACTCTTACAAGGCAATTATAAGAAAATTCGTTTGGAATAACCCATTCGAATATTCCATCGTCAGGTGTATTGGCAACCACATCGTTCCAGTCGTTTCCTGAATTTGTTGAGTACTCGATATGCACATTGCCCCCGGTTCCCGTCGAGTTCCAGATAATATCCTGATTAGTTCCTCCCATCCAAACTTCCTCCCCGTTGGGAGAAGTGAGCTCCAGTGATGTGGGATTAACATTAAGCGTAACCGATTTAGTCTGAATGGTCAAATCAGGTACCAGCAGGCTGGTTACGTCGCAGGTATATACACCGACATTTTCAGAACTGATAGCTGTCAGTTGGTATTCATTGGAAGCAGCCCCGGGAATTTCAACGCCATCCTTGTACCATTGGTATAGGTTTTCGCTTCCCCCGCACGCTACCGAAAGGGTATGGGAATCTTGTTCGTAAAGGTCCACCGTATCCGTTTCCCCAATAAATTGTTGTGGCGAATAGCTGGCTATGCCAACATTGGGCTCGATATCCTCGAAAGTAAACCTGTTGCCTTTTAAAGGAAATTGCTGCAGGTTAACCAAAGAAGACAAGTCGGGCAGACCGCTTAAGTCGTTCTGATACAGGAACAGATTCACCAGGCCTGTACAATTCGCTAATTCCG
>NZ_JBNGOS010000023.1:0-40629 GCF_050589685.1 Saccharicrinis sp. 156 | reverse complement strand
CAAGTCGGGCAGACCGCTTAAGTCGTTCTGATACAGGAACAGATTCACCAGGCCTGTACAATTCGCTAATTCCGCGGGAACATCGCCCGTAAGATCGCACCTGGCCATAAATATGGTCCTCAGCTTGGTACAATTCCCTAATTCGGGAGGAATAGAACCAGACAACTGGCTGTTGTTGGTCAAGCCCAGATAGGTCAGCTCGGTCAAATTGCCGATCTCGGCAGGAACCGTCCCAACAAGGTTGTTCTCCAATAGGTCGATACCTGTGACCCTATTGTTCTTGGTTGAGATGCCGTGCCAGGAGGATACCGGCCCCGTTTTCCAGTTCGTGTTGTCGGTCCAGTTGTCCCCGCCCGTGGCGTCGTAAAGGGCTACCAGCGCAAGCGAGTCGGATGTTAAATATTGCGCATGAATTGCACCAGTCAATAATAATGATGTAAAAATTAAAATACGAGCCAGGCATTTGGTAAAGTATTGATTACTCATAATTCGCTGTTAAATGTTAGTATTTGAAATAGGGATACTTCGAACTTTTAGAAACAATGTTTCAAATGTATTACATCTTCGTTTTTGAAACAACTACCTTTTGATCACAAAACACATTTTTTGCATCTTGTAAAGATTAATGAATCTGACAGTTAAGTTTTTTTATATCAAAAATACTCTTCTGTGTCTACTTTGATCAAAGAGTGAAAATTATAGGTGAATGCCTACATTTCTTCAAATCACAACGACATATACACCCCTGATTATGTGTAATATAAAAAGAGTCGAGAAAACACCTCCCGACGCTTTAAAATAAATATACTTCATAATCTACATCTTCCTGCACCAACCGGTTATTTATTACAAAAGTAGTTTTAAAGAAACTCAGAAACACAATGGACAATTTACACTAAGCGATAAATGCCTGAATAACAGCGGACCCAACCTTACTTCCGGTTACATAATTGTTTTATATGGTCAAGAGAATAGCACATTGAAAATTCAAATTATATTATTTTCTTCATGTATGGATTATCCTCAAACCAGCTGTTCGGAATTAATACATCGGGCAAGGAAGGCGACTATGCTCATTTTAATTGTATTATCCATATTAGAGCCGGAAGGAAGACATAATCCACACTTAAACAATTTCTCCGACACTCCATTTAAGTAACTTTCATATTGATCAAAAACAGGTTGCAAATGCATAGGTTTCCATAATGGCCTGGTTTCGATATTTACTTTTTCCAATTCTTCCTGGATTTTCTCTCTACTTACACCTAACTTATCCTCATCAATTAAAATCGTTGTTAGCCATCTATTCGAAAAATAATTACCATCCGGTTCTTCCAGGAATTTTATGCCATCATATTTTGATAAGTTTGCCTTATAAAACTCAAAAATATCGCGCCTAGCCTTAACCCTATCATCAATTACTTCCATTTGTCCTCTGCCAACTCCTGCTAAAACATTACTCATCCTATAATTATAACCAATTTCGCTGTGTTGATAATGCGGTGCTTGATCCCTCGCCTGGGTTGCGAGGAATCTTGCTTTTTTTATTACTTCTTTATCATTCGACAGCAGTGCCCCCCCTCCCGATGTAGTAATAATCTTATTTCCGTTAAAAGAAAGAATGCTCATATCACCTATTGACCCCAAGGGTTTACCTTTATACTTGCTTCCAAGTGCCTCTGCCGCATCTTCAATGACCGGTATTTCATATTGATTGGCAACCGCCATTATCTCATCCATTTTTGCGGGCATTCCATAAAGATGAACTACAATAATGGCTTTGGGTAAAACCCATCCTTTTTCTCTTCTTTCCTTTAATGCCTGTTCCAGCAAATTTGGATCCATATTCCAGGTATCCAGTTCACTATCAATAAAAACAGGTTTTGCCCCCTGATATACGATAGGGTTAACTGAAGCGGAGAATGTAAAAGTAGACACCATTACCTCATCGCCAGTCTTGACTCCTAAGAGGATCAAGGCCAAGTGCAATGCCGCAGTACCTGCACTTAAAGCTGCGACATGTTTAACGGCACAATAATCAGCAAGAGTATCTTCAAATGCGTTGACATTGGGTCCTAAAGGAGCAATCCAATTCTGGTCGAATGCTTCCTTTATGTATTTTTGTTCATGCCCGGACATATGCGGGCTGGATAGGTAAATACGCTGATTACTCATATTAACGTGATTAGTAATTTATGATCGAAAGATAGTTTGAAAGATAATTTTAATATCACCCACAAAACTATTACCGTAGTAATAATCGAGGTTGATTTTAACCTTGTCAGGCCAAATTACCTCATCATTATATTTGACAGGATCAGTAACAGAAGAAAGCAGCTCTTCTTCATTTGCATATTTGAGCGATGCAGTGCCTGTGATTCCTGGCCTAAGCTCTAATATTTTACGTTCTTCGCCTTGAAGGTTTTTGTAATATTTCGGCATATCGGGTCTGGGGCCAACCAAACTCATATCTCCTATTAATACATTCCAAAGTTCCGGTAATTCGTCCAGTTTATATTTCCTCAGGACCGCCCCTAGAGGAGTAATTCGGTTCTCTCCCTTAACAGATACTGTATTACCACCATGCCCAACTGACATTGTCCTGAACTTAAATATGGTAAATAACTTGCCATGTCTTCCAACTCTTTTTTGGGTAAAGAGAACCGGACCTGGCATTTTAATTTTAATAACAATAGCTATTGAGATTAAAAGTGGCCAAATTAAACATAATCCAACAAATGATGCTAAAACATCAAATAACCTTTTCATCCTTTATTGTTTATTTCCGTTTATCTATACACAAATCTCTTTTTAACTCTATTTTTTAAAAATCTAATTAACTTTTGAGATTTCTGTCTGAATAATTTTTCTGTCGGCTTGTAAATACCATAATATATAACTTGTTTTCCTCCGAATTGAGCATAGAACCTATTTATCCCTTCTTTCATTGATCCTTCAAAATCGAAAATCATTGAAGTAGTTGCTGCATGTTTAATTCCTTCCCATAATAATAAAGTAGCGGCTCCTGAATTCTTATATTTGTAATCCGATCCTGAAATTAAATTATAAAATACCTTTTGATCATATATAAATAAAGTACCAGAATGCACATTCTTTTCTTTATCTATCGCAAATAAAAGCTTCCCTCCATTATTCTGCTTTGCAGAATAATAAATATCTTTAATTAAATCAACAGACCATGGTCTTTGCATCTTTTTTCTTCTAAAAGTGTTATCCACAAGTGAAATCAGCTTGTCAATATTATCGGATTCAACTATTTTTAATTTTTTAGAAGCACGTTCAATACTATTTTTTACGTTAGACGAAAACCCTGTATATATTGCATCTAAATTTGTTAAATCATTCAGTCGATAACTTACAAAAGGTGTAACCTTAAACCCCCTCCAATAAAAGGGCATAAAAAAAGTGTTATTGGAATTTAAACACAAACTTATACCCTTTTTACTTATTATTTCATCAATTAGCTTATTTAGAATTTTTTTTTGCTGCCTGTCATATTTATCATATTCCAGAATATCCTCTGAAATCCAAATCCCAAGGGTTTGCGTTAGCATAGGCATTATAATAGATTTACCTTTCTCAACAAACGCCCAACGAGCAACTATTTTACCTTCTTCTTTTATTACAACTTCTCTCCATTGATTAGGAGCAACCGTATTCAGCCACCAAGGCTGCTCAAATACACTATTCGCATATTCTGAAATATCCATACATTTCCTCAAACAACACCACTATAAATAATATGTAAATCTAATTTTCTTTTTCAACAAACTCCACTAATAGATAATTATTGCTAAGCTCTTTAAGCACTATCATAGATTGGTTTTTTTTATGCGCAGAAACAACAGCTTTATTATCTTTTGAAATAGTGGACAAACACCTAAAACCCATATTCCATGAAATACGATAAAGAATAGTGTTCATTACATTTCCTATACCTTTACCCCTATAATCCTTATCAATGAGTCGTCCGACAAAACATTTTCTGTTTGCGAAAAAACGAAGAAAAAAATAACCAACTAATTTTTCCTCACTAAAAACGCCCATCATTAAAAATGCCTTTTTACTAAATTGTTTCTTTATGGACTCTAAATCAAAACCATGAGGTTTAAAATACTTCAGGTCGATCTCATCTTGAGAATTAATTAGCTCATAAATTTGATTTGCATATTCAAAGTTTACCTCTTTAAAAATAAAAGTACCATTACTGACATTACCAAGAACTTCCCTGGTATTTACCTTTAATCTTTTCGAATATAATATATAAAACAAATAATCGTTTAAACTTTCGATGAGTTTCCATATAAAATGTAACCTGTGTTTAATATAAATTAGCAGCTTCTCCATTTATACATACTTTAAAAGTTCGCCTTTTAATCCGGTTTTTACAGGTAATTGCCAAAGTAGTTTACACCAGTTATGGTTTCCTTCAATTAATTCAGGCCCCTTATTGCTAATTGCAATATCCCATCCTATGGATTTATTTGAGGTATTGTGAAGCGCAGCATCTTCAACCATTTTTTTTGTTTCATCCCAATACGGAATATGAAATCCAATTATTTCTTTATTTGAAACAGGGTGAGTACGGCAATCAGCTTTGGTTATATCGCTATATACAGCACTGCCATTGATTACTCCAGTATTGTAATCTATAGGTGCTGCCAGATTACCGGCCGCCATATTGTCAACAGGAGAATTAACCGTAATTCTCAATCGGGCACCTAGAATATCAACTATTCCATTGTTTAACTGCGTAAAAATTCTAATTGTATTAAGGCCCGCAGGAGACAATTCCATTAAATCATCATGTTGAACCACAAATTCTTCAACCATATCATACTTGTTATCCTTCATATATTCAAAAAGTGAATTCGCAGTATATGCTGAACAATTTATGACTTCTACTTCAGCACCCACCTGCCCCATAGACCCTTTAAGAACCAGCTTACCGGAAGGATTTTCCAAAAGACTCTCTAACTTATTGTTATTTGTTTTAATTTCATTTATTGTGGTATAATTTCTTCTAATAAACTTATGATAACATTCTAAAAATTCTACTTTATTTTCTAAAACTGTACGACTCCTTTTGGGATTCATTTTCAACTGGTATTCATACATAAAACCAGAACCTGCCCACTTGCTCTTTTGGGCTTCGCTTAACTCAAAAAAACGAAATTGATAGTAATCTTTAATGGAAACGTTATATTTAAAAACATTGATGACAGATTCTTCCAATAACCGTAATCTACTTTTCCCACTATGGTGAGAAGCATAATCTGAAAATAACTTTCCCTTATTTAACTCACCGTTTTTGATATAATAAATTAAGTATACAAAGCGTTTTAATAGTTTCATTTCGACATTTTTAATAAATAGCTTTAAGATAACTGATAGACTACATTAATACCTTTTACCACATTAAAGAATTAAATAAGGTACCCTGAAATCTCTTTGCATGTTAAATGTGAATAGTTCGGTCACTTTCTTGGGATTAAATCTAACCAAATTACTATCGGTCTCCGCAAGAAAATGTCAAATACAGCGTTACACTTGTCATAAAACACTCATTGACACAAGTTATAAATCCGCAATTTGCATTAGAAATCCCCTTATGCAATTAAACCACTTCAAAAAAAGGTGTTTCATTGAGTTGCTTCAACACTCCAGAGCGGGTGATATGCTCCGTTTCAGTAACTCCATATTTTATGGAATTAAATGCTCATTACGTAACTCTAATACGTAATAATGAACGTTTTCCCCGTCATCACAAATCTTGTTCTTGATGCTTTCTTATCAAGCGTAAAAATCAATTAGTTTTTATGCTGGTACTAATTACATACACCTTTTATAAATTTCATATGCATTATTACTCGTATAATCTTGTGCGGCTAATAATGCATTTTCTTTATAAACAGCTCTTAAGTTTTTATCATTCTTCAATGTAAGAATAAATTCCTTCATAGATTCAACTTCATTTTTTTCAAAGGTTCTGCCCACTTTATGTTGGTTTATAAGTTCTGACACAGAGGATTTTTTTGAGGCGATAGCCAAAATTGGCACACTTGCAGTAAGTATATTATATGTTTTGCTAGGTACACTTATATCGGGCACCCTATCATCCAAAGTTACTACGGCAATATCCGGAACACAAAGAGATTCATATAATTCTTCATCTTTTCGAAAAGGTAGGAGCTTGCAGTTTTTAAGATTTTTTTTTACAATAAGTTCTTCAATAACGTTTTTCCTTTCTCCCCTTCCAATTATCAAAAAATCTATATCAGGATACTCTTTTAAACTTTCAGCGACCTCAACAACCGCCTCCACATTATGGGTCACACCAATGTTTCCAGAATACTGTACAATAAATTTACCTGTTAATCCTTCCCGTAAGATAATATTATTCGCTTCTTTTGCTACAGGTACTCTTCCTGTAAACGCCGACCAGTTTGGTATTACTTCTACCCTGGCCTCCGGTGCATATTTCATTACATCTTTCTTAAGTTGTTCGCTCAACGTTATTATTTTACGTGCTTTTGAGAACACCTTGAGGTTTTTCCCTGCCCACCAACTATAAAGAAAACCCTTCTCCGAGTGTCCCCTAATTTTAAGGGCGTCCGGGAATAGGTCATAAATCATAATACAATAAGGGGATTTAAACAAAAGAGATAATAAATAAGCTGTAGGTGGAATGGTATAATAAAACACTTCATAATTCCGGTACTTTGTCAAGAGCAACCAATAGATTTGAATTGTTCCTATCATCCAGCTAATGGCTTTTCGACGATTACTTCCTCTATCATATAAAGATATTTGAGAAACCACTACCTTTTCATGTAATTCAACATCTTGTACCCTAATACTTCCACATATCAAACCCACCTCCTGGTATTCTCTGGCAAATGCATTAATCACATCAATGGTCAAATATCCGGTTGCCTGATTTATAAATACAATTTTTTTACTTTGGTTAATTTTTGTTCCTCCCATTTTCACTCGCTAAATACTTTTCATATTTCTCAACCGCTTTAGCTGAGATACCTGAAGAGCGTATAATCTTTTTTACGCCTTCTGTTTGATCAAAATCCTGTACGGTATTATCATAATAGTCCTGTGTAATCAACCCCTGATCCAGCATTTGTCCGTAATAATATTTCTGTTCGTTATAACCTGAAATTTTATAATGAAAATACTGTCGAAGGGCATTCATATCGCAGTCTGCTCTCCAAAAAGAATTTCCGCTGATTGGAGCCTTTTGCCAGTTTAACTTTTTAAGTGTTTCAACCACTTCTGCTTCGTCATATTTTAAATAGTCGTAGAAAGGCTTTACGTAGTGAATACCATTCTTACTATACAAATCCTTTTGCTTATTAAAATAGTAATATTCCATTACCTGATCTCTTAGTACCTTTGGGTTTTTAACTAATGAAGGATTTCTTAAAACCAATCTCAAATACCCCAGTAAAAAATAGAACTTACCTTCTTTCCCTTTGGGATAATTTACAAGCTTCATTCTAAAATCGGTTGCTTCAAATGGCGTTAAACCGGTAACAACAACATTAATATTCTCTTTCTTCGCTGTTTCAATGACCAATTTTATCAATCCTAATCTACATCCCGTACAAAGTGTAATCAAGCTACCCTCGTCGGGTTTATTGATCCAGTTTTCGAGAAAGTGATTACCTGCTTTATTTAAATACTCATTTTCAATTACAAAATGTTTTTTGCTGTATTTTTCAGCAAACCCCGACACGTTTTCCAGCGTAGCCTTACTCATAAACTTATGCGTAAGTGTAAAGCTTGCCACTTTTAACTTAAGTACTTCCGACAAATAATAAAGTAAATAAGAACTATCCTTTCCTCCACTAAACATCAGTAAACAATCGTATTCGCTATTTTTACTCAACTTCTTAATAGTTGATACAAGTTTTTGTTCCATCTTTAGTTGGTTTTAGGTGAATTTAAAATCTTATTGTTTAATACATTAGTTCCTGAGAAAACCCAGCAAATGTTATTTGCTTAATTATGCTTTTTTAATTCAAAAAAACATCCATCAAATCTTTGACTGATTTTACAATTCTCTTGTTATAATCCTCGTATGGTTTTACCTTGAAATCCCTGTCAGGGTAGTTGCTCAATATCTCCGATAACTCTACTTCATCATAAGGTTTAAAATAAATACCAGCATCTTCAAGTTGCTCTATATTAACTGGTAAACTAGCTGCAATGACCGGAACCTGAAGCGAAATCGCATCCTCTATCACAGTACTCCATCCTTCGAACAAACTGGGTTGGATAATCGCTTGACAATGGTTCATAAGTTGCAGCTGGTCGTTACGCGGAATTAATCCTAAAAAATTAATCTGATCAGAAAGGTTATATTTCTCTATCAGCCCATGAAGTTCAGCTATATATGGCGAGTTGGTAGCCTGAGGAAAACTGCCCGTCATAGCCATATACTTTTTGATCCCCTTCTCATTTAATTTTGCTAAAGCAAGCAATAAAACTTTATGGTTTTTATGCTTATGGAACTGGTTAGATATCATAAAGTAATTTTGGGGCAGATTATATTTTTCTCTTAAATGTGATATCCCATTGTTTTCAAACCCATTATTTATGGATACAAAATGAAACACGTGGATCTTCAAATCTTTCCGGATTTTAAAGAACTTATTAAAATCATCTAACACAGCTTTACTGGATACAACCAGATCATTTGAGTTCCGAAGCATGAAATACAGTCGTACTGCTCTATGGATTAAAGTTTCCCTTGTAAAAAACTCCGGATAATATTTATGTTGCAAATCGGCATACCAAGCTACAATCTTTACTCCCGATTTACTTTTGACCGGGTAATTACGAGCAGGATAAACTGCATCAAGTTTATATTCTTTAACAAGGTCGTCTATAAAAACATTTTTCCTCTTTATCCAAGACCAAATAAAACCTTTAACTAAAGAAGGTGCATTGTGCTCTACGAGTTTTATATATGGATAATTCAGTTCAACGGTATGTTTCTTCAATGCTGAACTGTAAAAAACCACAATTTCCGGTTTATCCTTGTCTTTTAAATAATCAAAAGTCTTTATAATATTTATGATGTAGGTTATTCCTCCCATCCATGTGGGCTGAAAATTAAATAACACACCAATCTTTAGTCTTTTTGAATTAGGCGTAGCCATAATACGAGTTACAATTTACTTACGGTATAGATAATGTAAAAACACAATTTATTCTCTGCGAACCCAGTCGTAATAATCTTTAAGCCCATCTACCATCTTTATGGAAGCAGTATAACCTAACGAAGCCAAGCGTTGTATATCCGCTTTCCAATTCAAAGGATCTCCTTTTCTTGAATCACCGGAAAAGGAGTAATTTATATTATTTGGATAATTATTAAAAAAGATGGCTACCGCATCCTTGATCTTCACTTCTTCGCCATTGGCTACATTTACCACATCCGCCTTAAAAAAATCTGATTGGGCAACTAATTCTGTAGCTTTTGCCAAATCACTAACATGTATAAAATCCCTGGACTCCTCCCCTGTTCCGTATAAAATTATAGGTTCCCCTGTTTTCGTTTTCTTATTTAAATCCCAAAAAAGCTGCTTTTGCAGACCTGCCCCATAAACTGAGAAAATTCTTAACGAACATGTCTGTAACTTAAAAAAACTATAAAACTCCTCACATATTTGCTCAGCCTGCAGTTTATGAAAACCATATGGGGATAAAGGACTTCTCTTTGCCAGTTCTGTTATCGGAAGTTCCTCCGGGTTTCCATAAACAGCTGCACTGCCCAGGTTAATAAACTTACATTCCGGCTGGAATTGGTTGATGGCCGACAAAATTTTAAACACATTTACCGAGTTCAGATAATAATCCCGCATTGGGTTATTCAATGAGTCAGGCACGCTGGCAGCTCCTGAACAATTGATGCACAAGTCATATTTCTGATAATGAAATACGGTGTTAAAGTCTGACGTAGATGCGTCTATTAAAAAATATCGATCCACATCGGCATAATCAACAACGACATCAGCTTTCCAAACGTCATAATTTTTTTCCTGAAAATATTTTACAAGGTTTTGGCCAATAAAACCTTTAGAGCCAATAATAATTACCCGCATATAATTTATCAATTATTTGAATTACTGATAAAACTGTGAAATGAATCACAAATTTTCTCTTTTGTAAAATCCCGAATACTTTTTAACGCGTTAGCCCCCTGTTCAGCCCTAACTTCTTCATTATCCATTAGTAAGGAAAGCTTATTCTCGAAGGTGGATCGATCAAACAAAGGGACCAAAAAACCGTTATATCCATCTTTAATCATCTCCGAAGGTCCTGCAACGCAATCAAAAGCTACCACAGGCAAACCTGCCGACATAGCTTCCCCAATCACATTTGGAAATCCTTCGGAACTTGAAGTAAAGGCAAAAATTGAACTTTTTTGGTATAATTCTTCCACATGATCATGTTTTCCCGTAAAAATAACCCTATCACCCACCTTTAAATCCCTTGCCAATTTTTTTAAACGTTCCATATTTTGTTGTTTCAAGTGATCATATCCCACGATCATCAACTTCCAATCCGGTTTATTTATTTTTGCGAAAATCTCAATCAGGATATCCTGGTGTTTACTTTTTATCAGTCTTCCAACCATAATCACTATTTTCTCTTTTGCGGAAACATAATTAAGATGGGCGAACTCACGAATGGGATTACCTATCACTCCAATATTGCTATGTTTATTATTTCTCAGGTATATTTCCTTTGCTTTTTCAGTTTGCAGAATAATACCTTTTGCTGTAGGGTATAAGCATTTTCTTAAATAATCCTGAACTTTACCCAAGCTTTTATCAGGTTGACTTCTGTCTGAAACATATACCGGATACTTAAGACCGAGCATGGAAAGCAGCACAAAATTATTCCAATACTCGCCGAAACTAAGAACGGAATCCGGATCAATACGCTTTATTGAATTTCTTAGATATATCACTGTACGGATCGTGGAAATAAACCTCTTGTTATTATCGAATTTAAACGACGGTTTATGAAGAATTATATTGTCCGGTACTGAATAAAAAATCTCTCTATTAATACCATACAGTATCAAATGTGTTTCAACACTCTTTTTACCTGCAAAATAGGAAGCCAATTCCGACATTACCCTTTCCATACCTCCTGCTTGCAAGGAATGAATAACTAGACATATTTTTGATGTTTTATGATTAATATCCATCCTTATAAAGTTGAATTGATTTTTAAATGTCCTATAAAAGTCACAATTCAGCGTTAATAACTTTATTTTTTTTGACGGATGCTATAATATCTTCCACCATCCATCCATACATATCAAAACCGCCTTCATACCATGTCAAACTTTCATCCCAATATCCAGGACAAGGGTCATAACCTATAGGAGAGAAACCATAACTTACCTCTACCAGCAAAGGCTCACCATTTTTAAAAACATAATCAAAAGCAACACATTGCGTATTCATCTTTTTGGAGATATCGAACGATAACTGAATGGTACTTTCTTTGAACAATTCCTTATCATACTCAATAAACCCACTACCTGAAGCTCGAAAATCATGATCCCTAACCAGGCGTTTTATGGCCACTGCCTTGTCTCCTATCACAACAACACGTATATCATGATCGTTACCGGGGATAAAATCCTGAAACATGGCATAAC
Source organism: Saccharicrinis sp. 156 (assembly GCF_050589685.1). Lineage (NCBI taxonomy): Bacteria > Pseudomonadati > Bacteroidota > Bacteroidia > Marinilabiliales > Marinilabiliaceae > Saccharicrinis > Saccharicrinis sp. 156. The sequence goes on along the minus strand of NZ_JBNGOS010000023.1, from coordinate 28,910 downwards.
CTTTTTCCCGGCCGGTTACCCTGGCATATTTTGTTGGATAAATTAATCGAATAAAACCTTTAACGACATCCCAAACTGAAGCTTTTCCAACCCTGAATTTCCTAATCCTTTCTTTTAAATTGCTCCATCCCTCATATTGCTTAAAACCCTTGCTAAAAGCCTTGGATACTAGTTTTTTAGCTTTCACTCCGGAACGCACCAGCTTCACATTATCCGATCCAGAACCATTACGTAACTTAAACACCGTTGGGAAGTATGCTGATTTTATCCATTCCTTGGCATCCTTGGGGGAATAAAATACGTGTGTTGCCGCATGGGGCAGCTCCAATGATTCAAAAAGGTATTTTTGAGCCAGTTTATCATCGAAATGCCAGGCTGTATGATAGTCTGGAAATACTTTTTTTCCGGAACATTGAACAGCATTTAATAACTGAATGGCAAATTTACTGTCTTTTGAATCTTTGTGATTAAAATGCCACATCAATGCATCACAGTCCTCCAATTGCTTAAGAATATCGCTTTGGTAGCAATTAACCACTTTGTAGTTAATCCTTTGGGCATCGCAGTATGCTATCCACCTGTCGCTGAAAGATCCCGGGGTATGGTGTATTGCAATCTTTGTCATAATATATTGTTTAAGTGCCTTTCCCAACCAATTGGAGGTTTAGCTTTTATTGAGTACGCGCACAAATCTTTTAAGGTTGACCTTTTCCCATTAATGGTCAGTATGCTGTTTCCTTCTTTATCACCCTCATATTCCCTGGCCAAAAGCGGAATCTTATTCGTGTCTAATTCCATCAAAACAGCCATTGCCCTATCATTAAGGAAGGAATTATTTGTAAAAGAAATGGCGCCTAAAGCTAACGGTTGTGGTTCCAGAGGCCCATCTCCTTGCCCTCCCACAATACCATCGCATAAACTGTAAATACGCCTGCATTTATCTTTCGACAGCGTACCGTCTATCCTCCCATACTCACCGACTTTATTAAGATCCATCACCATACGCCAGGTTGTATCGTTTCCATACCACCCCGCAGCCATCTGGTGTTCCTGCTGCGGCAACGAAAGTTTCCATAACAAAGAAGATAACTTTTGCCACATCCAAAACTGCTTTGTTCCTTGACGGCGGTTGGCTTTATCTAAAGCCAGTTCTGACCAATACCTTAACGGTGACTTTCCGGGGTAACAATCCCCCCCCATATTTTTACCGCCAATCCTATGATGCGGCAAAAAATCTTTATCACCGTTGATGCCCACTAGGTTTTTTATCGCCCCGGTTATCCCTGCCTTCTGGTGAGTTTTTACTTTTGGTAATGAAATAACTATGTCCGATTCAAAAAACTCCTTTGCAATGCAATATTTATGAACTCCCGGCGAATGTGCAGTTGACATACGTTCCGGGTCATAATTGGTTACCCTGAAATTATTATTATTGGTAGTAATTTCTTCCAGATAACTATCTTTACCTAAATCAAAAATTACATACTCCGATAATGATCTGATTCCGGATTCAGGATTGTTTCCTGACACTTGATAAGTCCTTCTCCTAAAATCCCTTACACTTACCGGAATTTGGTATTGCTTACTTTGTTCATTCACTTGCCATTTCAATTGCTCATGCACTACCTCATCCCATCGACAGCCCTGTATTGGGGCATCTCCAATAATAACTTTAGTTGGTTTACATTTAAGAATGATTTCCAATGTTGCCAATAAAAAATTATCGTGTGTGCGCAGACATATTTCGTCATCGGGATAATACGAATGCTTCACCCAGTTGGGTTTTAGCAGAACTGTTTTTCCCGCTATTTCGTTTTTAGACAAACCGGAATGAATACTTTCAGATATCAACCCTTGCAAACTGTCTTTATCATTATACAATTCGGACAAGTATTCGATTGTTCGGTTATTCTCTTCGTCAAAAACGGTTGTGATATGTAAGAAACGATCCATTAGTTTGATGCGCTCATTATTTTTCCCAGTTGGGCAGTTGTAATAAACTCGGCATCCGGCCAGTATTTTATGATACCAGAAAGTAGTTCTGACAACTGCTTAAGTCCATTATCACGATTTTCAGTACTCAATCCACCCACAAAATTAACTCTGTGCGTACTTATTATCGCGGGCTTCTTCCATCTAAAAGCCATTTTAATATCAAATAAACAGCTATCTACCCAATCTCTTCCATGTTGACCGGGTTCAAAAAGACAATTTCGGGTCATGTAGGTAATTCCACTTTTATGCTTTTGACCATGATAATGATAAACTTTTCTGTTTTCTCCATTACCTATCGGTTCAATCTGAACTTTAGATGCAGACCTGAATTTTATACCAGAACTAAACAACACGCTATTTAACTCATTATTAAACTGCCCATTAGGAGGCACAAAATAGTCTGCTTTATATCCTAATATGTCTTCAAAAAGTTTTATTCCTTCTTTTATTTGCTGACTATGGTATTCCAGGTCTTCTTTATGGTTTAACAAAAAAGCTGCCTGATAATCCACTTTAGGAAATGAGTCGGGCACAAATCCCCATAAACCTTCGTCAAAAGCAAGTTTCGTTTTTACATTCCCGCTGTTAAGGTCTCTTAACCAATCGGAAACATTCAAATGGTCGCGTCCATGCAATTGCGGCACAAACAGATCTTTTTCTATCCCTTCTTTCCAACTTTCAAGTGACTTTTCACAACCATTGTTGCGCTTTAGTGTTTCAGTAAATGGCTCGTAAAAATACGCTTTGTAATCTGCTTCTTTTATCTTCTCGAAATTTGGGTTGGCCATGATACAAACAGGAGTAAAAACGGCATTTTTGTTGTTCTTATCTTTAACTGAAGTTAGTACATCAAACAATCCTTCAAAGTCGTTTTTCGAAGCTAGGGTATCATTCAAATTAAAACGCTCGGCATCTGCGCTTCTTAAATCAAGACCATTACGCTCCAACTTATTAAACACGTCCAACGAAGGCATTCTTACACTGCCCCAATCATCTGATTCAATTACAATCAGCTTTCGCTTTGTACTCCATCCCGGTATATTAACTATATTACGAAACAGTTGCGATTTCGCTTTACGAATATCCATATATGTATTTATTGGTTACCATGCACCCCCTCAATTAATTTTCGTAAACCCGGTATTATTCAATACGACAATTTAGGTATACCTGAAAATAAAATTAGTAGGTAACACTTACTATATTTTTTTAATAGAAAAGTAATTCAGCCAAAGATATACCCGGGGCGAATACTGCCAGCCCAAGTCCTGGTAAGAAAAGCCACGAATTAATTACTTCCGATCCAATTCTGAATTGAACGGCTACATATAATGCCATCGGAAATAGTCCTGTTATTGTTAAAGGATGTATTTTTCTATCATGCATGCGTAGACTAAATAGAAACACGTACAAAGTTCCGAACAACAGGAAAATCATTTTAAATCTGTTTCCCAAAGAAGGAATACCCCCTCCAAAGTTTACAAAAGATATAAAAAGCAAGATAAAACTAAATAAATTCTTTTCCGCCGGCAAGCTTTTTTTTCTATTATACAAATAAATTATGGTTATTGCTACGACCAGATAATAGAAGATCATTTCATTACCTAGAGTTATAAACCATGGTTCATGCTGAGCATGTTCACTAACCCCTTGTATATATTCCTGGTTAGTATAGTTGTTAACCCTATTTTGAATTGATCCACTCACAGAAACAGAACCTAAATATGGAGTAAGAATATTGGGCACTACAAAAGACGCAAGGGCAAGCGGTATGTATATTATATTTTTGTTTCCTGCCAACATATATCCAATCAACACTGCATTTGCAGTGATATAACTCCAGTGAACCAAGCATGCTGCCAATGACAGAATAATATATCGTTTATCCTTATAAAGAACTACATGATAGGCACCATAAAAAAATACCCATGCTGCAGTCCACATTCTAACTCCATTTATAGTATTAACCGATAAAATGCACACAAAGAAAACTAGAAATATTTTGGCATTCCAACCTGAATTTAATCGGTAATCTTCGTACAATAGGTTAATCGATTTTAAGTAGAAATACCCAAACAATGCAGCATATGCGGCAAACAAAAAGCTATGGTGATTTGTAAAGCGTGAAACTATAAATGATATTAATGGTTCAACAATATCAACGGTATCTTCAGAACTATATAATCCTCCTACCAATTTAAATAGCTCGCTAAAGGGTAAAGTACCATTATAAAGGAATCTGTCTATGTAAGTACTTGAATCCATAAATTGATTACCGATCACGTATGAAAAACCATAATAAATGACAAATAGATAGACTATTCTTTTGGCATCTTTACTATTATAATTTGCTACTGCAGACATAAAACCTAAAAACGGCCATAAAAAAAACAAACCGTATAAATAACGTCTATCAATAGATCTTGTACCAATCATAAAAATATCTTAAACTAAACTTAAGAATTTATCCGCAACCAAACGAATATCGTATTTTGCTTTATCTATAACTCGTTGATCAGTGTAATCTTTATTTAGGAAAGCACTTACTTTATCCTCATCCAACGATGCTGAATTAAGGTTTAAAATTGGTCTTTCAGACAAAGCATAATCGATTAATTTACTAGGTATCGCTTTTATATTTTCTTCATTGTCGTGTATCGTATCCACATTTACCAGAAAATCGACTTTGCTCATTTCAAATATCAATGTCAGTCGGTCAATATATGGACGCACTTCAATTCTTTCACCCAGCATGCGTTTGTACTCCTGGTAATACGCATTCTGATTCGTATAAATAATAAAAAGGAAGTCCTGGTCATATTTTTTCAAAAATTCCATTAACTGGTTTAAGTCTCGAATGCCCGGTATTACTGACCCCGCAAACAAGAAAACTGGTTTTCCATGATCATTCCTATTCTTACTCAACTTTATCTCCCCAAAATCAAAGCCCTGAGGTATCTCAACCATCTTAGATTCAAACTGAGGATAAAACTGTGTTTTTAAGTCAATAAACGGGATTGAGACGAAATCACATTTGGTGCACCAATCCATTTCGTAAGACTTAAAATAAAAGGGTTTTCTAAAACTGTCAAAACGCGAGAACATGTACGGATCTCCACAATCAGCTACCCATTTTTTGGCAATACGGTGTTTTGGCGTTTGTACTTTAGCTGTTCCCCAATGCACTGGATGTGGCACGGCAAAAGATATCAGCAGGTCATATCCATTTTCCTTCTTAAGGAAACTTTTAACTTTATAAAGTTCTGTTATTGCAGGAAATTCAAATACAATTGATAATATCCTGTACAGACCTCTCATTATTATATCAAGGGCTTTAATACCTGTTAAGGGTACATTTAAAAACATGGAATTTTTCCACATCTTTAAATTAACCGGATGGTTTTTCAGAAAATCCACATAGTCAAATTCTCTTGACTTTGTAATAACCGTTACTTCATGACCTCGTTTGCTATATTCCTTCGCTAATTCAGTTGCCCTGAAACTGCGGGGAGATATTTCGGGATAGAACGAACTAGAAACGAGCAGTATTTTTTTCCTTTCTATCATTACCTGCTTTTAATCAATTTTATGCTATCATTTAAATGTAAAACCTTGTTATGCAATCTATAGGTTGATATTACAAAAACATTACAGCTGATCTTTTATAATACTACAACGAACTATTTATTCCTAATGATTCAGTATACAACTTATCATAACCATTCCAATATTCCCCATAGAAAGTGGTATTATGAAACAATATGGTTATGACCGAATTGTACTTCTTAGCTGTATGTATATATTCTTTAATTTTTCTAATCGCCTCACTGATACCGTATGACACTAAATTCCCATCCATAATGATTAACGGCCGCTCCCTTAATCTTAATTCTTTTTGCTCCAGAAAATCATAAACATTAAACACATCCCCTGTACCGCAACGAAAACCTTCATGATCAGCATACCCCATTGTGCTATCGATCTGCATATCATTCTTGTCCCATAATCTAAAAGTATCCGGAACCTTAAACATTAAGTAATGTTGCCTGCCTTCAATAATATCCCCTTGGCTTGTTTTTTCGAGCAGTTGTTTTTCGTAAGCCCATCGTTCCATATCATCGCATGTATAATAACCGGGATGAAATCCGATAATATGTCCTCTTTCCTTTATTTCTTTAATTTTTTGCTCAAAACGTTTTGTATAGACATAAAAATGATTGTCCGGCCATTTTTTTGAGTCTGATGACATAAAATAAAACCTTGATTTAACTCCTAACTTTTCACTTACTGTCATCATGAAATCAAAAGTGTCATAGGGGTTTTTATTATATGTTTTAAAGTAATTAAAATGTTTTTGGGCCAGTTTTATATTTCGTCGCTTTACGATGTCGCCAGCAATAATTTTAAAAATACCGGGATAATCCAACTGGTCAATATCGTGTGTTAGTACCAGTTCATACGATCTCTTTTTTCTTTCTCCTTTAAAGCCGGATTTAACCAATAAATTCCAAAGAAACTCCACATATTCGTTTACAACAGGTCGATGCAAAAAATTATTTTTGTAAGCGATACTATCTTTAGCCAAAAATCGCTGATGCTCATCCCTGTTTGTATTTACATATTCCTCCCATCGGGTCAGCATAAAGAAACAAGATGCAAAAATGTCGAGCTCGCAAATCACCTTGTTTTCCGTAACAGAAATATTGCCGGAACCATAGATGACCGGAATATCGTTCTCAAATGTAAACTTATTACTAGCATAAATTATTTCCGAGGGTAAAGACTCCTTTTTAAGATAAGATAAAGCCTCTGGGTATTGACCAAAAAAATAATCTTTAATGATAAGCTCACAATCATCAAACTTAAGAGAATAATGCTGGATATTTTCGTCATATACCAAATTAAAATCTATTCCAAGATAATCATTTAACAATGTTTTAAAAATATACCTTCTCTCTGATTCATTATTTTTTGGAACGACTACATTCACCATTTTTTATATGTCTACTGATAGTATAATTATTGACATCAACTTCTTATTCAATATTATTGAGATTTAGATGCTCTTTTTTTAAAATATGGGTCTAATAACCATCTATCTATTTTAAGATAAAACGCCAAAACCAAAACGCCAAAATATGGCGAAATATTAAATGGCCTCCCACAAATGAGATGATCCCCTTTGCATCCTTCCAAATTTAATTTTTCGATACCATTAACTTTTAGATCATTTATTGCTTCCTTAATCTTGAACCATGACTTTGAAGTGACAGCAGAAGATAAAGCGAGAATTACAAACTGCGCCACAGGTCCATTTACAAATTTTTTCTGTTCCAAACTGAGAAAGTCCTTCTCCTGCAATTCTTTTAGGTAAACCGCTGCTAAATTGAATCCTCTTCTTACTCTATCTGTTGTAAATTGATTTGAACGAGTGGCGGAACCAGCTCTCTCAACTGAAGTATACAATTCTTGTTTTACAAAAATACAACGTTCAGCTAAACAATGTAGTGTACCCAAAAAGGCTTCATCTTGATTCAAAACAACATTCTGCGGATATCGCAAATTATATTTTCTTAAAAAAGCGTTTTCGATAATTATCCCGATAACGAATCCTCCAAACAACTGCCCTTTTTTATGTGTTATGTCATAGCCTTCAATTCCGGAATATACTTTTCCTATGTATTGATCAAATTTCTTTAACGTTTCAACTTTTCCTGTAGCGTCTTGAATTGAATAAGCCGGAATTGCCATTTGCACCTTTTTTTCTTCCACTTCTTCCATCATTTCGCCCAATAAATTTTCATGTATCCAATCATCAGGGTCAACGAATAATACGTATTTACCTTTGGCAGAATCAATACCTTTATTTCGAGCCATGGATACACCTTGGTTTTTTTGATTTATCAAGATAATATTATCAAATTCTTTTTGAAGTTTAGCAACGACATCTGCACTGTTATCCGGGGAACCATCGTTTACACATATAATCTCAAACTCTTCTTTATCTAAATTTTGATTTTCAATGCTTCTGACACAATGCTCAACATATGGAGCAACATTATACATGGGTAAAATAACGGAAAGTTTCAAATTGCTATTCATAACAAAGTTATATTATTGGTTTCCAAATTTCTTATGTAAAAAGATTTGTAAACTTTTCATATTTAGCATTAATAAAGAAAGGCTCACTCTTGTTTTAATAGGTAAACTTGCTGTAATGAGATAATGGAACAAAGAAAAACCTAATTTCTTTCTTATAAAATAATTATATACATATTGGTTCTTGAGATTGGAATTGACTGAGACATCAAAATATCTAATTATTAACCTATTTATCGCATCCTTGGTCAATATTTTTTTGGCGAATTTAGAAGTAGCCACATCTTTTGCCAGTTTCATGGTATAATCATATCTATAAACCGTCTGTCGTAATTCTTTTGCGCTTCTGGTAGTGGTTATACTGTTATCTCTAATTATATAGTAATATTTTGCTTCTGATGTTCTTACATATTTAAGTGGCATCAACGCAAATCGCATATTCACATAACAATCCTGATGTATTCTGCCTAGTGGGAATCGAATATTATGCCAAAGTTCACTCCTATACACTTTAGTTACCAGACCTGGTTTCATTCTAGCCGCAAAAAACTCTTTAAAAATAAAATCACCATCGCCGTAAACAATTGGTTCATCTAATCCACTTTTTTTTAACTGATTACCATTTACCCAATAAAACTGACTATCCGCAATATCCGCATCATACTCTTTTATCAATCCCATCAAACGGGCAAACATATCCGGGGCAATCCTATCGTCTGCATCCACCCATCCAATATAATCACCTGTAACAACATCCAATCCTGCATTCCTGGCAGAACTGGCTCCTCCATTCTTCTTATGAATTACTTTAACCCTTTGATCTTTTTGCGCATATTTCTGGCAAATAACGCCACTATTATCCGGAGAACCGTCATTTACCAAGATTAGCTCAAAATCCTTAAACGTTTGACAAAGTATACTTTGCACACATTCATCTAAATATCTCTCTGCCTTATAAACGGGCACAATAATACTTAAGGACGACTTGTCTATGGCAACATTCTCATTCATAACCTATCTAATCCGTTAATTTGCAAAAACACTATTCTTTATAGCAATCAATGTAATTCTTGTCTTTCTTCTCAACAAAGTGAAAAAAGCATAAATTGCAAAGAATATAACTGCAGTAAAAATATGACCTAAGTTTTCATTATTGAATTTAAGTTCCATTGATAAATAACCTAAAATACCAGCAATAAGTCCGGCAAAAAGAGGACCTGCTATTGATTCCAGAACTAACCTTACCCTTACTGGGGTATCTTTGAAACCAAAATAGATCAATGGAATCATATTCAAGAAGCTTGCAGCAGAATAGGCCCCAGCAACACCTGTAGCTCCAAAATTAACACCAACCAAAAACGCGACGGATGTAATAGAAATGGTAACAAATGTAAGATTCATATATCTTTTAGACAATCCTTGACTCAGCATGACAAGCCCAGGGGCACCAGATATGGCCACAAATATTCCTCCAATAGACAATACTTTAAATATAGGAATTGCATCCTGCCATTTAGGACCAAGTAGTGTATTAATTAAAAACTCACTTTCTAAAAAACAATAAATCGTGATTGGCAGTGTCAACGATATACTTATATCCAGAAGTTGTCGAAAATAATTCCTGTATCTATCCGGATCATTTTTTAAATTGCACATGACCGGCATTGATAATGTAGTAAGCGGACCTCTAATTTGTGCTAACGGTTGCGTCAATAAGGTAAACGCCCTGGTATAAACCCCTAAAGCAGCTGCTCCAATCACCTTTCCGATCAACACTTTATCTAAATTACGCGCAATATAGCCAACAATGTAACTTCCCGTAATATGGCCACCAAACATCATCATTTTTTTCACACCCGTACCTCTCACCAATTTACCGGGAACCCATGGACATACATAGATAGTAAGAAATAACATAGTAAAAGCCCTGGCAATTCCACCTCCAATGATTGCCCAATATCTATATCCTCCATAAGCCATTACAATTGCCACGACCAGGCTACTCACGTGAGCAATAATATCGACTATTGCAATACTGGTAAATTTAAGATGCCTTTGCAACAAGGCATTATGTTGAATGGTAAGCCCTTGAACAATAAATGAAATTGATATGGCAGACGTTACAAGTGTTAACTCAGGTTCATTGTAAAATGTTGCTACCAATGGGGATGATAAAATTATAACAACACCTAAACCAATACTAATTAAACAATTAAACCAAAACAGGTTACTGATCAAATCTCTACTGATAGTATCCTGTTGGATAGTTGCTGTAGATAGCCCTGCATCTTTAAACAAAACCATGAAATTGATAAATACAGTAACCATACCAACAATTCCGAAATCTGACGGCGATAGTAAACGAGCTAAGACAATTGTATTTAATAAACTTAGTCCAAAACTAGATCCCTGAGAAATCATTAGCGCCATACTTCCTTTTACCGCGGCCTTCTTTAATCCATTTTTATCAAAGCCACTATCGAAAACTTCAAAAGGCTTTAGCCTCAGTTTATTTAACACGCTCATAATCCCATACCAGCTTCTCCTGCTCCATTTTATAGATAAATTTAATTTTACTCAAACCTCAAATTTTTTTCAATATCTTTACCTATCAATACCTTTGATCCTTTCTCTTTAATAAGTCATAAACTCCCAATGTTTGTAAAACTTTCATTCTTGCCAGTAAAAACCGAAGTTTTATATAACCAAGCATTGCATAAGCTGTATTAGATATTGAGATGTTTAATTCCACCTTAAATGTATTAATTCCTTTGCCAAAGAAAAGTGGTAAAGAAGTATTATTCAGAACATTTTTAATATTTCCCTCATGGATTATCTCTAGCCACATGGGTTTGTTCCTATTATCCAGATAGACAACCTCCCCTGTTTCATCAATATGATAATGATTATAAGTTAATACTGTTTGTATCCCTGCCGTATTTAATCTTTCAACCCTTGAGATATAATGATTATTTTTTGAAAGCTTACGGGCTAAAACGTTTGTTTTAATATCATACTGTAGACCATAAATAAAACTTATAAATATGTCCTTTTGCTTAACAAATTGCTTCTGCACATCCCCAATATAATCCTTATGGAACGAATCATCGTTATCAATCCTACTGGTTATTACATATTCTGTGTCTTCATCAAAATATTTAATCATTTGTCTATTAAATTCCTTCTTGATCGTAGCATAATCTCCATTCTCCATAAAGAATGGCTTAAACTGGGGAAACTCCATCTCATACTTTTTTATTCTTTCTAAGAATCTTTCCGGAGTATCAATATCAAACAATACAAACCATATAAATTCTTTACAACTCTGGTTTATTAAGGATGGCAAACAATATTTTTCAAAAAGATAAAACCTTTCCTCCAGCCACTCATCTGTTAAAACAGGATTATTGTTTTTATCCATGGTAGCAAAACCATCTAGCTTAATATTAAAACGTGTTAATACGAAGTGTTTATACATTTGTATTTATTAATGAAGATGTACTATTAGAAAAAGTATAACCTAAATCAGAAATTTGTCACTTGAAAAGGGCAAGCACCACATTTTTTTCATTATTTCTTAAGATATCCATAGCGTTTGCCGTATCCATACTTTTGTCCATTCAACACAACATCATTTAAAACCAAAGCGAGTTTATTTAAATGTTTTGCACCAAACTCTGACAGCACGCCATACATAGTATCCTTTAATGTATACTTAATTCTAACGATTAACAACGTAGCATCTGCATAAGGTGTTAGATGATGTGTGTCTGAAATTAGTCCCAAAGGAGCAGTATCCACAACAATATATTCAAATTTTGTCTTGAGACTCTCAAAGAGTTTCTTTGCAGCATCAGAAGCAGCTAGCTCGGCAGGGTTGGGAGGTATGGGGCCGGAGGAAATGACAGATAAATTTTCATAGGCTGTCTCTTGTATTATATCGTCAAGTTTATCTTTACCGATCAAAAAGGTAGAAACTCCCTTATTATTGTTTAAATTTAATTCCTCATTAAATTTGGGGTTTCTTAAGTCGAAACCTACTAATACAGTCTTTTTATTTAATAAACTATAAACAGAAGCTAAATTTACAGAGCTAACCGTTTTTCCCTCTCCTGGCATAGATGACGTGATCAAGATTACAGGATTGTGCGTATCTTTTGTGATAAATTGTAATTTCGACCGCATCAGTCGGTAAGCTTCCGCAACTGCAGAGTCTCTATTATCCAGAACTTCTCTTAATGGGTTACTTTTTATCTTAGGAATGTTGCCTACTATTGGAATATCTCCATAAACTTCTAAATCTTCTTCCCTAATGCGATTATTTAATAGATATCTAAGAAATATTATCAAAAATGGAACGACAGATCCCAATAAAAGGGCCATAAACAAAATCAGATTGGGATTAGGTGCAACAATTTCACTATATAAAACGCTAGCTGGGTCTACTACCTCGTTACCCGGCCTATTTGAAGCCTTTTGCATTTGTAATTCAGACCTCTTTTCCAACAGAAAAGTATATAATTCATCATTCAATTTAAACTTACGTTCAATACCTAATAATTGACGTTCCGTTTCGGGCAAAGCACTCGCTTGAGAATTGACCCTGGCGATTCGTGACTGGTTTTCAGTTTGTGCAAGATTATTAGCTCTTCGTAATCCATTAAGGGTTTCCATTAACTCTTGCTTTTTGCTATTTACCCTTTGACCTAACAAATTTTGTAATGGATTTTTCTCACCTCCTCCGGTTCCTGATAATTCCTCCTGTAAATCTGCTAATTCTGTTACCAGACCGGTAAGCGCATCGTCTGTAATCCCCATACTAATTGGTAAAGGCAATTCTCCTGAAATATTTCTTTCCAAATAATCTGCCAGATAATCGTAATAGTTTGCTTCTAGGTTAAGCCTTGCCTTTTCATTCTCCAGATTTGTAAGCTGATCAATGATAACCTGACCTTGTGCCGATAAATCCATAACCCGGTTTAGTGAGCGAAACTGTTGTAGTTGCTTTTCCGTTATCACCAAGGAATCTGATATTCCAACTAGTTGATCGTCGATAAATTGAATCCTCCTATTGGCCTCTAGATTTTTCTTTTCTAATGACAACGCCTGAAAAACTTCGGTCAGTCTATTTAAAAAATCAACATCCCGTTGCCGGTTGGTACTTTTTAAACTTATATTTAAAATGGTCCCGGAATTTGATAAAATTCCTACTTCCAATCGTCTATTAAAATTACGTACTAACCTCTCTGAGCTATGAATAGTAAACCCAAAATTAACATCCTTATTTGACTCAAACCATTCCTTATTATTACACTCAAGCTTAATACTACCTTCGGCAAATTCGACGTCTTGACCAAATGAAGCCTGAAAGTTATATTGGTTCTGTTCTGAAACTAAACTATATTGATTATCACCTAAATAAGTGATGACATATTCCAGATTACGAGCTAAGGGGTTTGTTCCTTTATAAACCAATTTTGCAGGGATATCTTTATTAAATGGAACGTTGTTCCCTTTTGATATGTAATAATATTCTATTTCAAAATCAAGACTTTTAAGTACCCTTGCAGTAAGTTCCCGAGAAGTAAGTATCTTAATTTGATTATCCAGATTCCTCATACCTCCTGATAAACCCAGACCTTGCAATAATTCTTCATTATTCCCAGATCCGCGATCATCAACTTCATCGATCAACACAGAGGTTGACACTTGATACACGGGCAGTATAATAGAAATGTAAAAATGGGCGCCCACTACAGCTAAAGGAATTGTTATTAAAAAAACATACCAATTCTTCAATATTAATTTTACGATTATACTGGGATCAATACCCACTTCCCGAAAAAATACTCTTTCTTGATTTCCTTTAATTTCTTTATTCTTATACTTCATTAACAATATTACCTTACAATTTTACGTGCCTTCAATACTTAATAAAACCTATATAAAAACATTAATTATTCCGAAAAAAGGTATAAATCACCAATCCGGTGTTTAACATAGTAAACACCATGCCATATATGGTTGCATTCATTTGGAACGATCTGCCTTTTAATGGAGGTGCATAAATTATATCGTTGGGCATAACATAATAATAATCAGAACCTAAAATACTCATATCTGAAAGTGAGAACTCTTTTATTACAGGTCCGTACTGCGTAGGTCGAATTATTTGCACCTTTTTTCTATTACTATACTGGGTCATATCACCGGCCATAGCTAGGGCTTCAAAAATATTAACCCTATCCTTGGTTAGTAAGTACCGCCCTGGTTCCATTACCTCACCAATTAAACTCACGTGGTTATTTACTAACCTCACTGAAATAGAGGCGTCTTTTACATAACTACTAAAAGTTGAATCCAATTTAGTCTTTATTTCAGCCAAAGATTCGCCTTGTACTTTGACTTTTCCAACAAACGGGATTACGATGTTACCCTCATTATCTACAGGGTACCCTTGTAAAACAGCACTTTCTTGAGTTATAGCTCCTTCACCACCTACAGAATTAAATATTTCTGACCACTTAGGATCCGGAGTAACAACACTGATATACAAATTATCGTAGGGCATAATCTTATATGCCTGCCCGTGACTTTTTACACCAAATTGTTCATCTATCTCAGTACTAATATGTTTTGAATATTTTAAATATGTAAGTTTTTTGCTCGATACACATGATGTACTTACTACACATAAATAAACGAGCCCAATGAATAATATAAAATTTAATTTTTGCATAAATTATTGTTTTACAATGCCCTCTTTCACCACTTAAAATGAACAATCATGATAAATTATCACGTAAATAATTAATAATTAATTGTGCGCAATTTCCTTTCCCGTATAAGTTCTTATCAAAATTCAATGTTTGCTTAGTAAGCTTTTCATATTGTTTTACGATAGTAGATAAATCAACAATAATATGATTGCACCCTGCTTCCACAGTTTCCACCCACTCTGTTTCATCACGTAAAGTCAAGCAAGGAACTTTATGAAAATAAGCTTCCTTTTGAACACCACCACTGTCGGTAATAATCATTTTCGCATTCTTCTCTAAAGCAACCATATCCAGATATCCAACAGGATTTATAAAGGATATGGTAGAATTACCAAAATCGTAATCGATACCTTCCAATGCTTTTTTTGTTCTTGGGTGTAATGGTAAAATCACTTTCTCAACGCGTGCAATCTCTTCCAATTGCGAAAAAATCCTTTTTAAACGGTCAGTATCATCCGTATTTTCAGCTCTATGCACAGTAGTTAATATATAATTACCAACATATAAACCATAATCATTTAAAGCGTTAGAATTCTTCCCTGCCAATTCCCCGTAGAACAACGCAGCATCATACATAACATCACCAACATTAACTACATTAGACGTAATTCCCTCCTTAGCCAGATTTTCAACCGCAACTTTTGTTGGTGCAAATAATACTGACGAGATATGGTCAGTTAAAATCCGGTTCTGTTCTTCGGGCATACGCATATTAAACGATCTTAAACCTGCCTCAACATGAATTACCGGAATATGAATTTTTGAAGCAGCTAATGCACCAGCCAAAGTAGAATTCGTATCACCATACACCAAAACCCAATCAGGCTTTTCTTTAAAAAGAATTTTTTCAATCTCTATTAACATAAGTCCTGTTTGTTGACCATGCGAACCACCCCCAATCCCAAGATTATAATACGGTTTAGGTATAATTAACTCTTTAAAAAATATATCTGACATATTACTATCATAGTGTTGCCCGGTATGTACAATGACCTCATTAATATCATTATTTCCATTAATCAACCTAGATATTGTTGCAGCTTTAATAAATTGAGGCCTTGCTCCAATAATAGTAACTATCTTCATTTTATGATTACTTTATATCTTTAATAATCTAACTTATTTTTCAAATGGATGTTTTGCCAAAGGTTTTTTGGCAAACGGATGATAATCGCCAATCAGTCCAACCGGTTTTTCATGACGGATCGCATGCACAATTTCAATGGCCTGACGAGGTTCATCTATACCATAACCGTTTCCTGCCAATATTTCCTCATAACACCTTGTATGTAAATCCGTAAATCCTCCGCTAAACTCTAACTCTTCACCTTCAATTGTGATGGAACGATAAGTTCTTTGGCCTTTCGCAGCCATCTCTTCCGGTAATACCTCGTCGTTTATCGATAAAAACCAACGTACACGAGCATTTTCAAATTCAATATAACCAGCTGCCCTATCGTGGGTATGCACATGTACAATATTTTGTTTTACATTACCAAATATGTAGGAAAGCATATCGTAAAAGTGAACACCAATATTGGTAGCAATACCGCCTGACTTTGAAACATCTCCCTTCCAAGAGGTATAATACCAGTGTCCTCGAGAAGTAATATAAGTTAAATCGACATCATATATTTTGTCTTTGGGTCCATTCTGTACTTTATCTTTCAATTGAATAATGCTCGGATGTAGTCTCAATTGTAAAATATTATATATTTTTTTCCCCGTATCCTCTTGCACCCTTCCTAAGGCATCTAAATTCCAAGGATTTAATACTAATGGTTTTTCACAAATCGCATCTGTACCTCTTCTTAATGCCATACGAATATGGGCATCATGTAAATAATTGGGTGTACAAATACTCATGTAATCCAGATCAACTCCTTTCTCGTACTTTAATTTTTCAATATGTCTGTCAAAACGCTCTGTTTCAACAAAAAAGTCGGCATTAGGAAAATAACTATCCATTATGCCAACTCCATCATATGGATCTAAAGCTGCAACTAGATTATTACCAGTATCTTTAATTGCTTTTAAATGTCGTGGAGCGATGTAACCAGAAGCTCCAATTAAGGCAAACTGCTTCATTGAACTGATTTCTTAACTTTATTTTCAATTTTTTTGTATAATTCATTACTTTCGGGGCATACTGCCTCTCCTTTTTCATCAAATTCGAGTCGATGCCCATATTCACTTATCCATCCCACTTGTTTGGCAGGGTTTCCAATAACCAAGGCATACTCTGCCACATCTTTTGTAACAACAGCTCCCGCTCCTACAAATGCAAATGCACCAATATCATGTCCACAAACCACCGTAGCATTCGCGCCAATTGAAGCCCCTTTACCTACATGTGTTTTTGCATATTGCCCCCGCCTATTTACGGCACTACGAGGATTAGTTACGTTTGTAAATACCATTGAGGGACCTAAAAAAACATCGTCATCACAAGTAACTCCTGTATATAGGGAAACATTGTTTTGTACTTTTACATTCCTTCCTAACACAACTTTTGGCGAAACAACTACATTTTGTCCGATATTACAACCTTCTCCAATTATACAATTACTCATGATATGAGAAAAATGCCATATTTTGGTTCCCTCCCCGATTTGGCATCCTTCATCAATAACTGCAGTTTCATGCGCAAAATATGTACTACTCATGATAATTCCTTTATTGCATTAATAACACTTTCAATTATATAATCTTGCTGCGCAATATTCATTTCTGTATGAATCGGCAATGATAGCACTACATTAGAAAGATGTTCCGTTATTGGAAATGAGCCCATTCCATATCCATCTTTAATATATGCCTTTTGCAAGTGCAATGGAACTGGATAATAAACCATAGATGGCACTCCTTTACTATATAATTTTTCCTTTAACTGATCTCGATCTACCCCTTCTACCTTTAGTGTATACTGATGATATACATGCGTAGAATAAACTGCCCTTTTGGGGGTTTTAATTCCTAATATATCCCCCAACGCCTTATCATATCTTTTAGCTACATTCCCTCGAGTTTTATTATACTTATCCAGCAGGGGTAACTTCACGTTAAGTATAGCCGCCTGAATACTATCCAACCGAGAATTACAACCGACAACTTCATGATGATATTTTTTCTTTTGGCCATGCCCTGCAATCATTCGTGCCTTTTCTGCCAATTTTTCATTATTCATCAATAAGGCACCGCCATCCCCATAACAACCCAAATTTTTTGAAGGAAAAAAAGAGGTACAACCAATATTACCCATTGTCCCGGCCTTCATTACACGTCCATCTGTAAACTCATAATCTGCACCTATCGCTTGTGCAGCATCTTCAATTACATATAAATTATACTTTTCAGCAATCATTAATATGTCTTCCATATTTGCACATTGACCATATAAGTGAACCGGTACTATTGCCTTTGTATTAGGGCTTATCTTATCTTCGATATTATTAAGGTCAATCGTAAATAAATCAGGATCCACATCGACGAAAACAGGCTCTAAACCAAGCAAAGCTATGGCTTCTGCTGTTGCCACATATGTATGCACCGGAACCAAAACTTCATCACCCTGGCAAAGTCCCAAAGCCATCATTGCAATTTGAAGTGCATCTGTACCGTTAGCGCATGGAATTACATAATTACATTTGTTATATGATGCTAAGCGATCCGCAAATTTTTTTACTGCAGGTCCATTGATAAAGGTAGCAGTGCATAACACTTCTTGAATTGAATGATCAATTTCATTCTTGATATTATTGTACTGACCGATCAGGTCAACCATTTGTATATTCATCCATGAAATATTTAACCAGAGAATCTTCTTTTCGTAACCGAATCTTGCAACAATATTTAACCAAATTTAACAAAACATTTCCAAACCTACGCCATCTCAATCCCATTACACATATGAGGCTATGTCGCTATAATTTGTTTTTAAAATTAACAATACTCACCTCTTTTCCTATTTATTAATGATTAACCACTTCCTTTTCTTGCCTAATGTATGTAAAGCCATGATTAGGAATCAAAAGCAATTAATTTCATCCAAAACTCTCATTGCATCTTCCACTTTCATAACCTGACTAATTGGTAAACTTAACACTTCATTATGAATCTTTTCAGTACATATTAACGATAAATGGTTCCACTCTTTAAATGCCTTTTGTTTATGAGGTGGGATTGGATAATGAACTAATGTTTGAATCTCTTTTAGGGATAGATAACGTTGCAATTTATTCCGATTAGGATGACGAATTACAAAAAGATGCCAAACGTGTGAAGGTTCCTCCAGTGTAGGTTTTAAATTATAGTTTTTTGGTAATATTACATCCGGATTTTCGATATTTTCTAAATAGCAATTAGCAATCTCTCGACGGTGTTGATTATCTTTATCTAAGTTCCGTAATTTAATTCTCAACACAGCTGCTTGTATCTCGTCTAACCTGGAGTTTAATCCCTGATAATCGTTAACATATTTTTTTGAAGAACCATAGTTTGCCAATGCTCTTATAACAAATGCCAATTCATCATCATTTGTTGTCACCGCGCCCCCATCTCCTAATGCCCCGAGATTCTTACCAGGATAGAAGCTATGACCAGCCGCATCACCAAAAGCTCCACTTCTAACCGTTGACCAATGACCATTGACCATTGACTGAATGCTGGCTCCTGCTGCCTGCGCATTGTCTTCTATTATTTTTAGGTTATATTTTCTTGCGATTTCTTCAAGATGCCTAGACCAACAAACCTTCCCGTACAAATGCACCACCATGATTGCTTTTGTCCGAGGTGTAATGCACTTCTCTATTAAAGTAATATCTAAATTATAAGTCGTGATATCTGGCTCAACTAATATTGGTTTTAACCGACTATCCGTTACTGCCAGTATAGATGCAATGTAAGTATTTGCCGGCACAATAACCTCATCCCCTTCTTTCATCACTCCTATTTCTACATAGGCCTTTAAAATCAGTCTGAGTGCATCCAAACCATTGCCAGTTCCAATACAATGTTTAGAGCCTATGTAATTGGCATATTCCTGTTCAAAACAATTTACTTCTTCTCCAAACAAATACAAACCACCTTTGATTACCTTTTTTACAGCAAGATAAATTTGTGGCTGATAACTATCTGTTATTTTTTTTACATCTAGAAACTTAATCATTATTATACACCTTACTACCAGGTGATACATACATATTTTATAATTTTGCGAAACAAATATGATCTATAACCATATTTATTTAATTAATTTAAACTCCACTCTTCTATTTCGTTTTTTTCCTTCCGCATGCAAATTAGAATCTACTGGAAATTCTTCCCCCATTCCTTTTGCAACTACCCTACCCTCGTTAATTCCTGCTCCTGAGATATACTCTTTAATCCGTTGGGCCATAAATTGTGCTACATACCTGTTACGCGATTCAGAAACCGTATTATCGGTATGAACCCTTATCTCTAAATTTAGTTCTGGGTTTTTGTGTAACAAACCGATGATCTTATTCAAGATAAGAATTCCTTTGGTTTGCAACACATTACGACTATTAAAATAATCATCAGTCGATACCCCATATCTTTTAACTAATTTATACAATTCTATCTCAGCTGGATTTGTTAAAACAACACAAATTACTTGGGCATTACTAAAACCTTTAGCCAATATATTCTTGTATGTCGGATAAACAGACATAAAATCCATCTGCTCATCAATAACATATGAATATCTCTGTTTTTTTTCATTAAAGACTTCTTTAACTGAATGGTTTAATGGCACATTTTTAAATTCTTGTCCATGTAATGTAAGTCTCTCTTCTGAAGTTAGAAGTTGTAATCTATAAACAACCTCCTTATCACCTTCGCATTTGGCCACATAACTATTGACAACTATATGCTGGTTGTGATTTTCATTGTGAATATTATTTTCATTAGATAAACGAGCCAGATATTCCTTTTTCTCCAACTCACCTTTAAAAACAATTATCTCTTTAGAAACAGCGCTTTTTCTTATTTTTTCGTCAACTCCTGTTTTAAAAATAATCCCTAACTTTACATTATGTTGCCCCGGAACTTTAAACACATGAGTAGTTTCAGCGCCATTTACTAATGTTGTGTCATCCATTTGCCAATAATAATCTAGTATCTCGCAACCAGGGTAATTCGATTTCAACCCGTCAAACTTTATTTCTTCTCCAACTACAGCGAAATCCTCCGTATTTATATATGGTTGTTCAATATCCATCACCGTAATTACATATGAACTCTTATGAAAATACAGCTGTTTAGTAGACCTGTCAATTAGATTAACTTTTACATTATAATCACCTTTTCCATTGAAACACCTTTTAACCTCTTTTCCATATAACTTTACCCCATCCTCAAATTCCCATTCATATTGAAGTCTAATTGTATCGATCTCTAAAGAACCTGTATCGGAAAGTGATACACAATAATTGTTTTTTAGTTGTGAATGACTAAACCACACTGGTTGATTTAAAGTTTTAAAACTATAAATATCAAACGTTTTCTCTCTATTGGATGAAAAATAGCCATTGGTCATCAACGTATCTGTAACAATGCCAAAATCATCATATTGGGAGTTAATTGGAGATTCAAGTCTAACAGGAGGATACCAACCTAAGTCCTTTTGTTTTGTGACGAAAATATCTTTACCTCCTAAACCAGGATGTCCATCCGATGAAAAGAACAATTCACCAAAATGATTTACGTATGGATATGATTCGTTTCCTGAAGTATTTATTTGTGATCCCATGTTAACTGGCTCTCCCCAATTACCATTTATCCATTCACAATAATAAAGGTCCGCCCCTCCATAACCATCAGGCTTATCCGAGGAAAAATACATTCTGGACCCATCAGGTGACAAACAAGGCGTAGTTACATTGAACCAGTCGTTATTAATCCGGAATTCACTAATTCTACTCCATTTGCCATCATGTTTAACAGCTCTAAATATTCCCAATTTATTTCTGCTGTATGCAACATGTTTAGATTCCTGCCCTATTATCATATTTCTCGAATAATAAATGGTATTTCCGTCTGAACTAAAAGTAACTGGTCCATCATTATACTTCGATGTTATTTGCTTGGATAATAAATTGGCATTCCTCCAACTACCCAATTTATCACTTTTTATATAATAAATATTAAATTGGCTATTGCTCTTATCATTCGAATAATACACCAATGAAGAGCTCCTTATATTTGAACAAAACACGATTCCGTCCTTATAAAGCACGGGAGCAAACTCATCATATTTTTTTGTACTAAAAGAAGCCTTTTTTACTACATATAAACCTGACTGACCGTTCAGTAATGACAAGCTAAACAATAATATGGCTAAAACAAAGAGTTTTATATTCATAAAAACAAAGGTAAGTTAAATGCACAAATCTCAAAACATTAATGGATTTGGTGCGTCAACTTTATACTTGAACAAATACCTTAGTATTATTTCGTGGGAACCGTTACTGTATCGGTTTAACTTGCTTATTTCAAAATTAAAGCTGTAGGCGACACTAAATTGACTTGTTGGATTTACTTGCAAAAGAGTAACAATGGACCTATCGTTCCGATAAGCCCCCCCGAGCCAGATTCTATTATTATAACTTACAAGAGCATTAAAGTCGTACTGCAGCTTTTCAGTTATCTCCCTTGAAGTATATTGAAAAAGCAAAGAAGGATGTAGATATATGGATTTACCTATTCCAAAACTATAACCTGTATTCAACAGATAAGAGTATTTACTGAAATCATTTTCCGATACATATTTATCATTGGCCATATCAAAATTATAATCCAATAATTTTGGTATTGAAAGACCAATAAAATAATTTTTAATTGTGTAATGCACACCGAAACTAAAATTGGGTACTATATAATTCTTTGAATCTTGTAAGAATATATCATCATCTAAATCCAAAGCGATCAAATCCCCAAAAGTTGTTTTCGTTATTTTTACATCCACGCCTAATCCAAAAGACAAAACACTATTCGGCATTAAAATCCGATATGCATAATTTGTTTTTATATGGTTCTCATTTGTCACACCATAATCATCACTCTCTATCATTAATCCTAAACCCAGTGTTTGATTAAACACGGGGGCATCTAAGCTAAATGCCATTGTTTTAGGAGCTCCCTCCACTCCTATCCATTTTTTACCATAGAACAAAGAAAAATGAAGCGCATCATTACCCCCGGCAAACGCCGGATTTATGGACATAGGATTGAAAATGTACCGTGAATTACCGACATCGTTTTGTCCGTTGCAATCAAAACACATGATTAACAATGTGGACAATATAGTTAGAGCCTTTTTCATTTTGAGCGTACCCTTAATTTATCTCCGAATAACAATATAGCCACTATGTGCCTTCCCAAAAGTAGGTTTAAGGGAAAAATAATAAGTATCATCCGGCAATGGATTGCCACTTTGGTCCACCCCATTCCACGAATTGTCATATTGGCTGTTTTTATAAACTTGTAGTCCTCTCCTATCAAATATTATTAATTCGGTTTTACCCAACGTTTCAATTCCCCTAATTATAAATTTTTCGTTTTTACCATCAAAGTTAGGGGTTATTAGTGTTGGTATAACTAAATCTTTAATTTTTAAAACCAGATAATCTTGTGAAATTGGACATACTTCATTTGAAACCGTATAACTTAAAATATTTGTCCCAATGGATAACCCTGAGACAATATTAACTGGAGCAGTATCGTCACTGAAAACACCTGTTCCTTCAATAACCTGCCACTTACCTACCTCATGGTCTTTCAGTTCTGAAGCTTCCAATTGAAATTCAAAGATATACTCCAATTCCATATCTTCCCCTACTTCTGCAATTGGTTGCTGCCATGCATCCACAATTACTTCATCGTAGTTGGTACATCCAAAATCATCCGTCAATGTTACTCTGTAAATCGTTTCTTTCAATGGTGTAGCAATTGGGTTACTTATATTTGCATCATCCAAAGAAGAAGCTGGTTCCCACACAAATGTTCCATCTCCTATTGCCTGAAGCTGAACACCATACCCAAAACAAACAACGGTATCCTGACCAGCATTTATAGTAGGTATTTCATTAAACACAACCTCTACAATATCGTGCGATTCACAAACATGGTTAATAATGGTCCATTCAAATTGGTAAGACCCTGTTTCGCTTACATTTACTTCAGCATTAGGATCTTGTGCATTGGGGCTGAAAACTACTTCCGCTGGACCGTCTAGCAATCTCCAGGTACCTGCACCTGCGTCACTATCCGCATTTAAATTGGCTTCGAACCCGCAAACAGAAAAATCATCACCTGCAAAAGCAGATGTACCTTCAAGGAAATTGACTTCAATCGAAGCCATATCCGAGCAAGGCCCATTTTCCTCGGTCCAGGTAAATTCATACATGCCAAATTCATCGACGCTGACTTGTGCATCTGGAGAATTAGCATCCGGTGTAAAAACTGCATTACCAGGTCCGGATGACATAGTCCATGCTCCGGAACCATAACTTGGTGTTGCATTTAGGATATAACGCAGCCCGCAGTTATTGCCACCCAATCCGGCATTTGCTTGCGGAATTTCAAAAACCGAAACGAGAGCACTTCCTTCTTGCTGGTTAAAACAGGAGTTATTTCCAGCTTCACTCACACTTACCAGTTCGTATAAATAATCTCCGGCATTATCCGTTGGTACATCTATAGCAACACTATTTCCTTCCTGGGTAGTTATAACTTGAACGCTACCTCCGTTTATCGTATACGTGAATGTGTATGGAGCTACTCCATTTGATCCGGTTAGGGTGATTTTCGGTGGGGTATCTCCTCTACATACTGAAGCAGTACCAGTAATTGAAGCCAATGGCAGATCTTGGACTGTTACTGATGCAGTACCAACTACATTATTCTCGCAACTAATGCTACCTCCGTTATCCTGTACACTTATCAGGTTATATTCAAATACGCCTAAGCCAGCTGTAGGTGCCAAAACAGAAACGCTATTACCTTGAACAGTTGTTACAGAACTAACATCTCCTCCATTAATGGAATAATTAAAGGTATATGGGGCAGTACCTTCAGAACCTGTAAACATTATTTCGGGAGGTGCTTCGTTCAAACAAACAGTTGTTGTTCCTGAAATCTCGGCTTGAGGTAATGAATTGATTGTTATTGTTGCAGTTCCGGTTTGGCTTCTTTCACACTGTGATGCACTGGCATCTCTAACACTTAGTAATTCATAAACCAACTCACCTACCACATCGGTTGGAACATCTACGCTGGTCTCTTCACCCGACGTGGTGCTAACACTCAGCGTTTCCCCTCCGTTAATGCTGTAGAAGAATGTATATGGCGCTGTACCATTATCGCCTCTAAAAATTACTTCCGGTGATTCACTTCCTTCACAAACCTGAGTAGTTCCAATAATGGTTGCGGTTGGTAAAGAATTAACAACAACCGTTGCGCTACCGCTTTGCGATTGCCCACAACTCGATGGACTAGAATCCTCAACCCTTAACAAAGAATAGGTATAAACACCTTCCTGATCAGTAGAAACAGATATTGATGCTGTATTACCGTTTGAAGATGTAATCGTCTGTTCAGCTCCACTATTTATGGTGTAGGTAAAAGTATATGGGGCAGTACCCAGTGCTCCTGTAAACACAACCGTAGGATTATTGTCCGAATAGCAAACGGTAGCTGTACCGCTTATTTGAGCAGTTGGTAATGTGTTTACTGTTATAGTTCCTGTTGCAATACTATTGGCACAAGGACCGGAGGCTGTTGCTGTAAAGTCAAAAGTACCGGCACTTATTGGAATTCCACTAATAGTCAAATTACCATTTTCAAATACACCGTTAACCCCGGTAGGAAGACCAATTACGGTAGCGTTTGTAACAGATCCATCTATCGTATATACAATATCCGCTATTCCGGAGCCTATACACACGGTTTGATTATCATTGGAGGTCGTTAAAGAGATAGTCGCATCCGGGTTAACGATTAAAGTTCCTGATGCTGATTGTGCATTACAAGAACCTACAGGATTAACTGTATAGTTGAATATACCTGAAACAGTTGGTGATCCACTAATGACCAAATTGGGTTCAACGATAGTTCCATATACACCATCAGGAAGCCCGGAAACAGTTGCATTTTCAGTACTACCATCCAACTGAAACACTATATTCTCAACAGGTGTGTTTATGCAAACCGTTTGATCATTGTTAGAAGATGTCAAGGTAACTATAGCGTTAGCGTTTACTGTTATTGTACCCGTTGCCACCACCTCAGAACAGATACCGACTGTAACCACCGTATATTCAAAAACCCCCGATTGTGAAGGTGTTCCATTAATGGTTATCACATTATTATTGTAAGTTCCGCTTACCCCGGTTGGTAATCCTTTTACCGATCCACCTGTAACATTTCCACTGATGGAATACCTTATGGCGTCAATTGAATTATTTACACAAACGGTTTGCATACTGTTATTTGACGTCAAATCAATAGTGGCATTGGGTCGCACACTGATTATTCCGGCAGTTTGCACGTTACCACATGAACTGGTCGCCATAGCTACATAATTAAAAGTACCCGTTTCTGTAGGTGTTCCCTCAATTGTTAATATACTATTGCGATATTCCCCTGTTAAACCAGCGGGAAGCCCTGTTACGGTACCCCCACTCCCACTTCCTCCCACATTAAATGTTATCGGTGTCAATGGACTATTTAAACAAACTGTCTGATTGCGACTGGAGGAAGACAAGGTAATCGCTGGGTCGGAAGTAACCCTTATTGTTCCAATTTCTGTTTCTTGAATACAGGATCCGCTGGCTCTTACTGTAAAGTTAAAGTTTCCGGACACCGATGGCGTACCGCTTATGGTTATTACGCCACTATTGTATGTCCAGTTTACTCCTGATGGCAGTCCTGAAACAGTACCTCCAGTACCGCTGCCTCCAACAGTTATTCTAATTGGGCTTATCGCTTCGTTTATACATACTCCTTGGTTACTGTTATCAGTTGTCAGTGTTAATGTTGCATCAGCTGTTACTGTTAAGGTACCATTTATGCTTGCAAAGGGACATGGATCAGAATCTGTTGCGCTGGCTGTATAATTGAACACCCCTGAAACCGTTGGGGTTCCGCTAATGGTTAATAAATCTGTATCATCATTATATTCATATGAAATTCCCTCAGGCAATCCAATAACACTTCCATTTGTTGCACTACCTCCAATTACATAGGCAATGGGTTCAATAGCTCCATTTATACAAAGAGTTTGATTATTGTTATTTCCTGATGTTAAGCTTATCGTTGCGTCAGGCCGAACTGTAATAGTCCCATCCGCTACAGCTGCAACACAAGTTCCTGTTGCACTTGCTGTATAATTAAATGTTCCAGCAGCGGTTGGAGAGCCACTAATTGTTAATATACCTTCATTAAAACCAAAAGTTAATCCTTCTGGCAACCCTACCACAGTGCCACTGGTAGCACTTCCTCCTATTGCATAAGTAATATTACTGATCGGATTGTTGCGACATACTGTTTGTATATTGTTATTGGTTGATGTAAGACCTATCGTTGGATCCGATCGAACTATGATAGTTCCGTTCGTTGTTAACACATCGCAATCCCCTGAAGTATCAACCGTATAATTATAGGTTCCGGAAACATTTGGTGTACCACTGATAGTAAGAACTCCCGCATTAAATGTACCTGTAACACCGGTAGGAAGTCCTGTTACAGATGCACCTGTTGCACTTCCTCCAACTGCAAAAGTAATATTACTAATAGCAACATTTCGACAAACGGATTGGTTTTGATTGTTAATTGACGTAAGCGTTATTGAAGGTGCAGGCAATACAGTAATTGTTCCCGTTGCTGTTACGTTGTTACAGCCGCCGCTAGTGGTTACCGTGTATGTTCCG
Source organism: Saccharicrinis sp. 156 (assembly GCF_050589685.1). NCBI lineage: Bacteria > Pseudomonadati > Bacteroidota > Bacteroidia > Marinilabiliales > Marinilabiliaceae > Saccharicrinis > Saccharicrinis sp. 156. Next base: position 1,087 of record NZ_JBNGOS010000023.1, on the reverse strand, counting down.
GATTCGGTTGGTGTTCCCGTTACCGTGAATACCCCGCTGTTGTAGGAACCGTTCAGTCCGGCAACACCGGTTACCACGCCGCCCGTAGCATTAGCAATGTTATAGGTAATAGCCGAAATAGCCGTTCCGGGGCACATGCTTTGAGAATTGCTGCCCGAGGCGGAGGTCAGCGTAACTGTCGGCTGGGACCTCAGGGTCACCGTACCGGTAGCTGATAGGTCGGTGCAGCCGCCGCTAGTGGTTACCGTGTACGTTCCGGATTCGGTTGGTGTTCCCGTTACCGTGAATACCCCGCTGTTGTAGGAACCGCTCAGTCCAGCGACACCGGTTACCGTGGCACCCAAAGCTCCGGAGATGTTATATCTAATGGGTGTTACAGTCGTTCCGGGGCACACGCTTTGTGAATTGGTGCCTGAGGCAGAAGCAAGCGTCACCGTCGGCTGGGGCCTCAAGGTCACCGTACCGGTAGCCGATACGTCGGTGCAGCCGCCGCTAGTGGTTACCGTATAGGTGCCCGACGCTGTAGGTGTCCCCGTTATCGTGTAGGCACCGTTGCTATATGTTCCGCTTAGTCCTGGAACACCGGTTACTATGGCCCCCGTGGCGTTCGCTATGTTATAGGTTATGGGCCCTATGGCCGTACCGGGGCACACGCTTTGTGAATTGGTGCCCGTGGCAGAGGTCAACGTCACCGTTGGCTGGGACCTCAAGGTCACCGTCCCGGTAGCTGATACATTGGTGCAGCCGCCAACAGTGGTTACCGTGTATGTTCCGGATTCGGTTGGTGTTCCCGTTACCGTAAATACCCCGCTGTTGTAGGAACCGCTCAGTCCCGCGACACCGGTTACCGTGGCACCCGTGGCATTGGCAATGTTATAGGTAATATCCGTAATTGCCGTTCCGGGGCAAACGCTTTGTGAATTGGTGCCCGACACGGAGGTCAGCGTCACCGTCGGCTGGGGACTCAGGGTCACCGTCCCGGTAGCCGATACGTCGGTGCAGCCACCACTAGTGGTTACCGTGTACGTTCCGGATTCGGTTGGTGTTCCCGTTACCGTAAATACCCCGCTGTTGTAGGAACCGCTCA